>QMLT01000076.1 GCA_003646875.1 Deltaproteobacteria bacterium | reverse complement strand
GCGCAGGGGCATAGGGATCTTGTGACCGTGGTTGGAAACCTGATGGCGCCTATCCCGGGGGAGATTCTTAAAATGTATGGCGAATGGGTTAATCACCCAAGATACGGTGAGCAGTTCAAAGTTGATCGCTACAAATCCCTGGTGCCCGCCTCGGTTTACGGTATTCAAAAATATCTGGGCTCCGGTCTCATCAAGGGTATTGGGCCTATCATGGCCGGGCGGATTGTTGAAAGATTTGGCAAAGAGACCCTGGATGTTATTGAAAAAGAAATTGAGAAACTATCTGATGTAGATGGCATTGGCGAGAAGCGTATCGGAATGATAAAACGGGCCTGGGAGGATCAGAAAGAGATCAGGGATGTGATGATCTTCCTCCAAACGCATGGAGTTGGTTCAGGTTATGCCGCAAAGATATTCAAACAATACGGAAACCGATCAATAATGGTTGTGAAGGAAAACCCATACCGCCTTGCAACAGACATTTTTGGTATTGGCTTTTTGACTGCTGACCGCATTGCGGAAAAACTGGGATTTTCCAGAAATTCTGAATTACGAGCTGAAGCAGGCATACTCTATGTCCTCAACCAGCTCGCTGATGAGGGCCATGTCTATTACCCTTATGAATCGCTCGTTAAAAAGTGCCAGGAGATCCTTGGTGTGGATCAAGAGGTCATTATCAAGGCAATGAGTGTGATTGCAGCAAGCAGAATGATTGTCATAGATGATCTAAAAAAGGATGTTGATGATTTCAGAGAAAACAACAAGGCAGTATATCTCGCAAAGTTTTACCTTTCTGAAACAGGCATTGTCACCCGGATGAAAACCCTGATACATACACCCAAATCGATACGGAATATTGATTTAGATAAGGCCCTAAAATGGGTGCAAAGGCAACTTACTATTAAGCTGGCAGAAAAACAGCTTGAGGCTATAAAATGCGCTGTTGAAAATAAGGTGATGATCATCACTGGTGGCCCTGGCACGGGCAAAACAACAATCATTAATGCCATTCTTAAGATATTTTCAAAAATCAACGTAAAAATCATGCTTGCTGCCCCCACAGGAAGGGCTGCAAAGCGAATGAGCGAGGCTACCGGCCATGAGGCAAAGACCATTCACCGAATGCTTGAGTACAGCATTCAGAAAGGCGGATTTCAAAAAAATGAGCGCAGTCCTCTGAACTGTGATCTGATGATTATAGATGAGGCCTCAATGATTGATACGATCCTGATGCATCACCTCTTGAAGGCCATCCCTCCCGGGGCTACCTTTATCCTTGTAGGGGATGTAAATCAACTTCCCTCTGTTGGGGCAGGAAATGTGCTCAAAGACATTATCGCATCCGGTGAAATGCAGGTAGTAGAGCTCAATGAGATTTTCCGTCAGGCCAAGGAAAGCCTGATTATCGTTAATGCTCACAGAATCATAAATGGCCTGCTCCCTTCATTCAAATCTTTCGGAAAAAAACTGGATGATTTTTATTTCATTGAGCAGGAAGACCCTGAAGAGGTGCTGAGAATTTTAATAGAACTTGTCAAGGAGCGCATACCACGCCGTTTTGGGTTTGACCCTGTTAATGACATTCAAGTGCTTACTCCTATGCATAAGGGCATAGTGGGGGCGGGAAACCTGAATATGGCATTGCAAAATGCGCTGAATCCGGTTGAAGACGGCGTTATTAGAGGGAGCCGAAATTTCAGGGTTCATGACAAGGTGATGCAGGTTAAGAATAATTATGATAAAGACGTTTTTAACGGCGATATCGGAAGGATCACACGTATTGACCCTGAAAACCAGGAGGTAACCATCTCTTTCGATGAACGAGATGTTCCGTATGATTACACAGATTTAGACGAGATTGTTCTGGCCTATGCAGTATCAGTTCACAAATCTCAAGGCTCTGAATATCCAGCCATTGTCATGCCCATCCTCACCCAGCATTTTGTACTTTTGCAACGGAATCTTGTTTATACAGCCGTTACCAGAGGCAGGAATTTGGTGGTGATGGTTGGCACTATGAAGGCGCTCGCAATTGGGGTTAAGAATGATAAGACACAGAAACGATATACCTATTTGAGACACAGGCTGAGCTGATCATGTAGCGCCCCGTTTCAGAAATAAGCTTAAGCATCCTGAGGGAGCATTTTTAAGCTGCTGCCCCAACTTATTGAGTTACGATGATTTTTCCAGCGATAGTCCCGTTGAAACGGGATTTGATGTAGCTCTCAGAATGAGGGCACTGGGGTGAGAGACAAAAATAAATTCTGATTATATATCACTTAATTTGCCTCTGAATTAAGTGAATATCTCTCTCACTTTTGGGCAAACGGATTCCGGAGGTTTAACGGTGTATGGTTCCTTGTGAAGGGTATAGATATAAGCCCGATCACTATTGCCAATATCACGGGTGAGAAGGCGGGGGCAGATCCTGGCGTTAATCCGAAAATCTTCATCTTCCTTTACAGAAAAGATTGACATATTAAAGGCATGAATATTTTCCTGTCCAAAGTATTGTAAAACCCTTGAGAGCCCCTGAAGAAAGCCGCTAATTTCAGTCACTGATAACTGAAATAGTGAGTAGTGATCTGGAAAGATGCAGGTGACATCTGGCAGAAAACTCTGAGGAACAAAGCTCATAACCCAAAAGGTAGGCCCTATCTCAGCAATATAGCGCTCTTTGCGCTCCTTTTCTGCGTTGATAAAATCTTGCCAGAAGCTTTTTCCATTTTCCTTAAGGTATCTTTTGCACCCCTCAATCTGAATTCTCTGATGGTTTGTAGGAATATACCCGCAGTTCACCTGAAGATGTGGATGAACCAGGCTTGATCCGGACGGAGGCATGTAATTCCAGTTGATAGAAAAAAATTGTATCTCGGGATCAAAGTCCACTACCTTTTGGATAAATTGTAGAGCAGCAGAAAAGGCATCCCTCATTATTTCAGGGCTTAAATCCTCTATTCCAATATAATGTTCCGCGGATAGGATAGATACCCCTGCATATGTATCAAAGGGAATAAGATTTGGTATAAGGGTGGCATTTCCCTGTTTGATCCTTCCCTCTGGAATAAACTCCTTCGGGAATAAAGGGGTTGATTTTTCTAATGCCTCCGGACAAAAGGGGCAGAACATCTCTCTGGATCGTTGAATTATCTCAGCTATATCAGGCCTATCAGGGGGCCTGTATGGTGTATCGAAGACCCGTCCCGTTTCCCCTGTTAAGGGGTCATAGCGTATCTCAAAGGGAATTTCATCTAAAGAAAAGTCCTTTAGCGGGTTAAACAAACGAGTTTTAGACTGTATCCGTTTAAAAAATGTATCCATAGGGTCACCATCAATGTGTAATAATCTTCTTTAATCGGGGTAAGATATGCATGTCAAGCCTGTCTTGGCGCAACGTGACAATAGCAAACTATTATTTGTTTAACAATAAGGAAGTGGAAGCTTGTAATGTTTCAGACAAGTCAAACAAAAAAAGGCTATGTCAAATAGAGGTACGCTATGTTATCAATAATATCAGATTCTTAGGGTAATTTTTTTGCGGCCTTAGAGGCATTTTTATTGCCTTGCATATACCCCCCTCTCATGTCGGCCTGTAGACAAGTGCTCACGTGCCGATTATGCCCTTTGATGCCGCTTCTGAGGGAAACGTAAGGAGGTAAACGGAGATCTCAAGTATGCGATTTTTTTGAAAGAATTTGAATTTTTTTCAATCCTCATATTGGAATTTCAGCTTCAATGTTTTATCCTTGACAATAAAAAGT
The DNA here is from genome assembly GCA_003646875.1 of Deltaproteobacteria bacterium. Classification (GTDB taxonomy): domain Bacteria; phylum Desulfobacterota; class DSM-4660; order Desulfatiglandales; family B25-G16; genus B33-G16. Next base: position 3,733 of record QMLT01000076.1, on the reverse strand, counting down.
CTCATAGCTAATATTATTCCGCTAAAATTTATAGTAAATCGGTTCTTTATATGAGGCCATAAAAGAGGTTATTATATGGAAAACACACTGAAAATAACCAAGGTAGAATCCTATATTATATCCCTCATGGACAAACTTCCCATTCTGTCTTACTACGCGAAGTCTAGAGGTTGGTCTTTTTTAATAACCTGGGGACATAGGTTGGCTGGACTCACACTTGCTGGTTATATTTTTGCCCATATTTATACACTATCTTTACTGTTTAGCCCCGCAGGTTTTGATGCAGACATGAGATTTTTACATAATTTTGTCTTCACCTTTCTGGAATGGTGTGTTGCTATTCCCCTTATATTTCATTCTTTGAATGGCGGAAGATTGATCCTCTATGAGCTCTTTCATGTAAGGGCAGAAGAGATAGTGATACGTTTCATGATTGTTCTGGGATTTATCTATATTTTTATCGTGGGGTTTTTCTTTATAAGGGAGGCTCAGCAAATTTCAGCTACCCTATTCTGGTCTATCACTGTTGCTACCAGCTTAATTACATTTTTTATTGTCCTTTTTAAAGTCTGGTTGACCGGTAACTCCATCCTTTGGAAGCTACAGCGGATTACCGGGTCATTCATGTTTCCCATGCTAATAGGGCACATGCTATTCATGCATATGACCTATCTAACAGGCCATGAGAGTAAAACCATCTTAATGAGATTGCAAAGTCCCTTTATAAAAGGAATAGATCTTGTTTTTATTGTTTTCCTGCTGTTTCATGCAGGCTATGGTATATTCAGCATCTTTGCCGATTATCTAAAGCCAGGGCCATTACTTAAATCTTTCGCATTCCTTATTATTATTGTTATGGCTATATCTGCCTTTTTTGGCATAAGAATTGTTGTCGCTTTATAGAGGAAAAACCAATGGGAGAGAAATTGTCTATAGATTCTACCCTCAAGTGTGATGTCCTGGTTATTGGCGCTGGTGGGGCGGGCTTGAGGGCAGCTGCTCAAATAAGTGAACTCAGACCAGGGACAAAAATAATAGCGCTTACAAAGGTAGTCAGTCCGCAAAAGTCCCATACAACCACTGCCCAGGGAGGCATGGCCGCGGTTGATCCAAAAGACCCAGAAGACAGACCGATATTTCACATGTTTGATACATGGAAGGGCTCAGATTGTTCTGCCGACCAGAATGTGATCAAAAAGGTCTGTGAAACAGGGTGGGAGCAGGTAGTCTGGCTTGAAAGGCATGGCATGCATTTTAGCCGGACAGAGGAAGGCAGAATTGCGAAAAGACCCTTTGGCGGACATATGTTAAACTTTGGAGAAAAAAAGTCATTTAGGGCATGCTATGAGGCAACCAGAACCGGTAAGGGCATAATGGACACTGTCTGGGATGAATCCCTTAAATATGGTGTCGATTTCATTGGACAGTGCATTGCAACAGAACTGCTTTTTGAAGGCGACAGATGTATTGGAGCCATTATCTTCAGGTATCCTGAGGGCAAATTCCTTGCCATCCTTGCAAAGGCCACGATTATGGCGACAGGTGGCAAAACAAGGATGTATCAGGTAAGCACTAACTGTAGGGGAAACACCGGTGATGGTCTTGTTCTGGCGCTTAACGCAGGCCTTCCGCTTATGGATCTTGAGGCCGTTCAGTTTCATCCAACAGGCATAATTGGACCTGGCATATTAGCCAGCGAGGCGCTAAGGGGCGAGGGCGCTATACTAAGGAATAAGGATGAAGAGCCATTTATGGAGCGTTATGCGCCAAGCGCTAAAGACCTCGCGCCTCGAGATCTTATATCCAGGTCAATTATTACTGAGATCCGAGAGGGAAGAGGCATTTTTAATGAGGCTCATAATGCTCACCATGTATGGCTGGACCTGAGGCATCTGCCTAAAGAGGTTCATGAGAAAAAGATCCAGGAGATAGAGTCTTTTTTCAGACGATTTGCTGGTGTTGATCCCGAAAAAGAACTTTGCCCTGTTACACCTACCGCTCACTACCAGATGGGTGGGATACCCACTAATGAATTTGGCGAGGTTCAACGTGATAATCAAACCATTGTCCCAGGACTCTTTGCCTGTGGCGAGGCCGCTGCTGCCTCTTTGCATGGCCTAAACAGGCTTGGCACCAATTCCCTCTTAGAACTCATAACAATGGGCAAGGTTACCGGGCAAAGCGTTGTTGACTATCTTGAAGATGCCAAAGGTCCAGAAAAAATCCCTTCCGATGCCGGCAATATTGTGTTCAATCAATTCTCCACATATCTTAATTCCCAGGGAAAAGAACAATTTAGCCAGGTCAGGGATACCTTGCGAAATCTTATGATGGAAAAGGCAGGCATATTCAGGAGTGAAAAACCATTAACAGAGGCAATTGAAACCCTAAAGGAGTTAAAGCAAAGGGCGATGCATATAAAAATAGGCCTTACATCCCTTCAAACTAATCAGGATCTCTGGCAGATATGGGAACTGAATAATCTAATAACGGTTTCTATGGTTATTGCGCAGGGGGCGTTAGCAAGAAAGGAGTCAAGGGGGGCGCATTTCAGGGAAGATTATCCGGAGAGGAGGAATGAATTTAATTATCATACCCTTGTTTGGATGCCTGAATTTGATAAGGTTACCCTTGGTAAGCGACCCATTGACATTAGCATATTTGAATCAAAAGGAGAGCGTTATGAATTGTTTGATTATATAGAAAGAAAGTATTGATTATATATAAAGGGGAAACAGATGTCTGGAGTGTATAATATAACCTTGGAGATCAGCCGATATGATCCCGACACAAGATTATCATGGGTTCAAACATACCAGGTAGAGGCAGGAGGAATACTCCGGTTTGTAGACGTATTACGTAAGATTAACGATGAACAAGACTCAACCCTGGCATGGTCCTCTTCCTGCGAGCATGCCCAATGCGGCAGTTGCGGTATAATTGTCAACGGGAAACCACTTCTTGCCTGTGAACTATTGGTAAAGGATGCGGTAGAGCAATTCGATACACATCGATTCAGGTTAAGGCCTTTAACAATTGCGCCTGTCTTGAGAGACCTGGCGGTAGATTTAGAGAAGGCCTATGATAGGGTACATGAGGCCAAGCCTTATCTTATAAATCCAGCTCCCCTTCCTAAAGAAGGAGATGAATATCGAATCTCTCAGGAAACGCTTGATACCTATATAGAGGCAACTCAATGTATTAACTGCTTTTGTTGTGCAACAGCCTGTATAAGCAGCCACCATCACTTTATTGGCCCTAACGCAACAATGGCAAATATTGTCCGTCTCATGGATCCAAGGGAGACTGCAAAAGAGGAAAGAATGGATATCTTATACAGGGAGGATGGTGTGTATAGGTGTCATACTTCCAGGGCATGCTCATTCGTGTGTCCGAAGGATATAGATGTCTCCCATTTTCTCGCACTTGGCAAAGAGGGTAAGTTTTAGAATTGCTGTTTAGCCACAAAGACACAAAGTCACCAAGATTATAGCATAATTCCTTTGATACAGGGTTTGATGATAGTCATGTTGAATGAGATCTTTCCTTGCTTATGGTGAAAAGTGTAATTAATTTTTCTTCTTTTGTGTCTTAGTGCCTTTGTGGCTGATTAGGCACTTCTTAACAGGAGCTAACAATAAGCAAAAAACCGGCCGTAAGGGTTAACGAGCAAATCAAGGCAAAAACAGTACGATTGATCTCTGTGGATGGAAAGCAGATAGGAATTGTCCCT
>QMLT01000075.1 GCA_003646875.1 Deltaproteobacteria bacterium | reverse complement strand
GTATTTACCATAGCATTCTTTTCTTGTCAATTTATTTTGTTACCAGCGTCCCCCATTCATAGGCCAGGCCCGAGGCAATGGCGGTTTAAAAAGGGAAGGTAGGGGTTGCCGCGACGAAAACGCCGATGGCCAGGCCCAGAGCAACATAATGGGGAGAATCATGGAGTTCTTTAACCTGTACCCACAATTTCCGAATTCTTTCTCTTATGTCAAATATTCGGCGTTTGTTTTTGTCAAAAGGTTTTCGTTCCATCAGACTTTTTCAGTAATTTACCAGGAGAAGGCCTCAATCCCGCTGAAAGCGGAACCCGCCCAGCACCTTAATCCGCGTTTAGTTTTATATTCAGAATATGCCAGGAGGAGTATAATTAATCGGTGTAACACTCGGCTTTGCCGGAGGTCAATGAATAAAAACTTTATAGGCCATTATAATGGCAGCCACAAGGGTAGTTAATGCAAAAAGGATTTTTAACAATTTTGGTTTTGTTTGTATCGCAATACTTCCTCCAATAAGTCCGCCAATAGCACCACCTATGGCAACAGGAATTGCAATACGATAATCAAAATGCCCGGATAATGTATGTCCAACAAAACCGGCTAATGCCGACACCGCAACAAGAGTACTTGCAGTCCCAACCGCATTTTTCATTGGTACACGGCAAGATAATACCAAGAGAGGAACCAGAAAAGATCCTCCTGATATACCGACCATTCCGGCTACAAATCCAAAACCCAATACTATTGGTACAATTAATATAAGGCTTACAGGATATACATTGTTTTTATCAACAGATTTAATATTCCAATACATCCAGCCTGTTTTTAATACTTGATTTGCATCTTTCTTTACAGGTTTAAACATTAAAAGCGCAATAAAGAAAAGAAAAACCGCTAAAATAAGTTTAAGCGTCTTTCCGGGAACATAATCAGAAAAGAAACCGCCTGAGAAGGCTGAAATACCTATTAATACACCAATGAAAACTGCTAATTTCCACTCAACAAATTTTTTCTTTCCAAATACCAGCATAGCAAAAAATGCTGCGGTAAATAATATAAATTGCCCGGTGGTAGCAGCCACATGCATCTCAATGCCCGATAAAACAAGGGCTATAACAAAAAAATTACCGCCACCATGACCCGTCATAGTCATAAATATAGCTATCACTAAGATAATAAGGGCTAATATCCAGATGTTCATCCCTGTTTCCTTTTTTGGAGGTATTTATGAATATCTTTCGTTTCTAGTGCGTTCACAAATTGCTCATACCCGAAGGGAAATTTTACTTGAGAAAATCACATATTCAATAAGTATACGAATGCTATTGGACTCCGAATAACCGATGAACAAAATACACCAATTATTTATATTTCTGTACCCAGGCTATTAACGCAATAGGATCAATTCTAAGATACTGAATAAAGCTTATTTATCTTTATGTTCTAACTTAGCTAATCTCTCTTGAGACTCAGCCAATTGGCGCCTTAATGCCATCATCTCTTCCTTTAGCCGGGATACCTCGTCGCCCTCAAACTGGCCCGGTGGGAGGATTGATCCCTGGCTTGCAACGCCATGGTCGAGACTTTCATTGCAGGGCGCTGCTTCGCCTATCTTACCATTGATGTATTCTTCTAACACCTCTCTCACCCTGCCAGAGGCGCCTGTGACAGCCTGAATTCCAAACTGCTTGAAAAAACCAATCGCCCTGGACCCCATGCCACCGGCAATTATCACCCGTGCCCCGTTGCTTTTGATAAAAGAGGGGACTTCTCCGGGGTTCCCATGACTTCCATAGAATGGATTAGGGACCGACCTTACATCTCCTCTGATGTCCGTTCCTTCTACATCCACAAATGTGTAATAAGGACAGCGACCAAAATGATAGCTTAAGACAGCATCCAGCCCTTGGTTGTCATCAGTAGACAATGCAATTCTCATAGTTTTTTACCTCCTTCTATTTTGTTATTTTAATATTATTTTAGGTTACTAATAAAAATATTCATTTCTCTGCAGACCAACAACTTGGGAAACGTTCAATAACCTTTTTTTGAAAAATGGGATCCAAGAACATTTTTGCCCAGTTTTAAATATTTTCTCATTCAAAATCCTTTAAATCTCAAAGTTTAGTAAAAATGTTCCTCTGGCGCTCTGCAGTATCCTTCATGATTTTCGAAGCTGTATCTAGAATATCAAAGATACGCTTGTCCGCTACTGAGTAATAATTATTCACTCCCTCTTTCCAGCTAATAACAAGTCCCATGCTCTTTAGGATTGCCAGATGTCGAGACACGACAGATATATCCACCCGTAGTTTCGGAGCCAGGTCACATGTACATTTCTCTCCTTCCCGGAGGAGTTTTAAAATTTCTATCCTCTGGTCGCAGGCCAATGATGCAAAGAAACGCGTCCTGGGATCCTCTGCATAATACCCCTGGTAGCCTCCCAATCTCCCCTTCTTCCAGATTTTTTTTGAATTTCGCGGCATAATGAATTTGTATTAGTGCATTATAATGCAATAATGTATTATTATAATAATAAAAAACATTTGTCAAGACTATTTCTCTACAACCGGTTCACAATCTTCCAAACAATTCTAGGGAGAGCACAGGACCTTCCGTCCGCGGATGTAACCGACCGCTAAAATCGGCACACAGGGCTGCCGTTTAGGGTAAGAGTGGCTGAAAGGAGAAAGACAATGTCCGTATTAGCTTACTACATTAGGACCCTGCCTAAGAAGAGGTTTAATAAGTTGAGCTTCATAGAGGCAGAGAAAGGTAAATTCTGGGCAAGATAGGTCTTGGTATAATTTCAAAATATTTACTATTTTCAAGAGCATTTCAGTCATTTAATACCTTTACCCTCAGGTAAAATTTCTCCTCGGGATAATATCCCTCTTTCAGGGAAACGGAGAGTAAAGTATTGTTTTTCAAACCGGGTGGTATCTTGATTGTAACCCTTTCGGTTTCCCATCCCCTCTTTAATAATATCTCTTTTTCCGTTCCCAAGAGAGCCTCAGTGGAGTTTAGAGGAATATCATAGATAGCGTTATTGTTTCCCCGGAGAGCATCAGGATGATCCTGGAAGAAGCTTCCTCGGAAAAATCCACCTTTCCTCCAACCGCAACCCCTATGTCTGGGGCCAAAAAAGGACTGGCGAGAAGTCTCTTCATCGAACCTTAAGCCAAATTCCCAAAGCAGGTTTTTGAAGCTGAAAGTTTTGAAGATGTCTTCTGGTTGATACCTTTGCCAGAATTGGCTGGGGCCAAACTGATCATACGTCCTTCTTTTCTCCTGGTCGCCCAATACCGCGTAGGCCTCGCCTATCTTCTTGAATTTCTCTTCTGCTTCTTTGTCATCAGGCTTTCTATCTGGATGATACTTAAGGGCAAGCCTTCGATATGCCCTCTTAATCTCCTCCTGGGTGGCATACCGATTCACTCCCAATATACTGTAGTAGTCCTTCTTATTATTCATGTTTTTTACCGATGCTTCCTGAAAATCCCCTGGAACTAAGAATAGTTGAAATAGGTGTCTTCAATTTATATTCTTTGTCGGAAAAGGCAGAACCTTTATACTAAACCTCGCATCTTTCCGTCTCCCTCATGTTTTTTATATAGTTTCCTCCACGGATCATTTTTGGATTGAATGTAGTCGTTCAAGGCGGCTTTCAGGGTATCGGATGCCAACAGCGCACAGTGAATGCTTTCCTCTGGAAGACCGCCTAACTCTTCTAAGATTATATCCTTAGTGATTTTGAATGCTTCTTTCAAAGGCTTACCCATGGCAAGCTCACAGGCCATACAGCCTGCAGCAATAGTAGTAGCGCATCCATCAGTAATAAATCTGGCATCAATGATTTTGTTATTATCAGCCCTCAGAAAAATCTGCACAGTGTCTCCACATGTCCCTGTAACCTTTCCATATCCCTGAGGATTCTCCATCTCTCCCATATACTTCGGATTAAGCCACCTTTCTATGACCTTTTCTGAATATATCTTTCGGGCATCCTCTATAACAGACGCCTGTAATTCATCCATTGCCTTATCAAAATCCTCTGACATTTATCAATCTTCCTCCTTTATTGATCTCTCCTGCAGATTCCCCCTGTTGAGCATGGAGGTGTATCGCAGCGCTCTTCTCTTCCACAACAGGTGGTTCCAGGAGCTCGACTGCTATCTGAAAAGGTAAACGAGGAGACCGATAAAATTTTTTCTAACTTATTATTCCCGCAATGTTTGCAGGTAAAAACCTCATCGTCAGAGCCTACCCCAACTAATATCTCTGATACCTTTCCACATTGATTGCATCTATATTCATAAATGGGCATTGTTTATCCTCTTGAATTAATGAAAAAGCTTTTTCCTCTATAAATCAACTATAAAGTAGGTCAACTCTTGGTGAGTTAACAAATCATTGATTCTCCTTATAATCTCGATTCCAGCCTTTCCCATATTTCCTTGACTGCCTGAGCTGCATTAGAGCTGCCGTCATACTCGATGATGGTTTGCTTTTCAACCATAGCCCTGGTAAATAGAGGATCAAAGGGGATTCTCCCCATGACGGGCACACCTTTATCTTGAGCATACGCCTCTATTGTCTCTGTCATTTCTACATTAAGATCATATTTATTGATACACACGAATGCGGGAATCTGAAAGTGGTTGGCTAACTCAACTACTCTATCCATATCATGGTGGCCAGAGAGGGTCGGTTCGGTCACAATCAGCACCCCTGTAGCGCCAGCAATAGAGGCAATCACAGGACAGGCCACCCCTGGTGGTCCATCAGTAAGGATGAGGTTGAGATCTCTTTTATGTGCCAGGTCATTGGCATGCTTTCGAGTTAAGGTGACGAGCTTTCCGGAGTTATCCTCGGCAATGCCAAGCCTGGCATGTGCCATTGGACCACACCGGGTCTCTGATACAAATAATTCGCCACATGTTTTTACAGGGAAATTGATGGCATCTTCCGGGCAGAAGTAGACACATACGCCACAGCCTTCACAGTCAATAGGGTCTACTATAAACTCGGAACTAATGGCATGGAAGCGGCATAATTTCCTGCACAAACCGCATTCAGTGCACTTATCAGGGTCTATTTCCGCTGTATGTCCCTCTTGGAAGTCATGTCTCTCCTGTATGTCCGGCTCCAGGATAAGATAAAGGTCTGCCGCATCTACATCGGCATCACACAGGACCTTATCTTTGGCCAGAGAGGCAAAGGCGCCAAGCAAACTGGTCTTTCCGGTTCCACCCTTGCCGCTTATCACAATCAGTTCTTTTATATTAGCTTTTTTTTGCATACTTCACTACATCCTCATAAAGGTGAATAAATCTTTCTTTCCATTCAGGTAACTCCTTTACCAGGAGGTTACCTTTAGAATAGTTCTCTGCGATCTGGCGATCAAAAGGTATCTCCATGAGAATAGGGATGTTCTCCTCGTTGGCATATTCCATCACCTTATTATCACCAAGATCCGAACGATTTATGACAATGCCGTAGGGGATGTTGAGTATCTTCACCATGCCAACAGCAAGCTTGAGATCGTTGAGACCAAATGGGGTAGGTTCAGTGACAAGTATCAGAAAATCAGTGTCCTTTACCGAACTGATCACCGGGCATGAGGTGCCAGGAGGGGCATCGATGATATTCACCTTGTTCGGCTGAATCGCTTTCCTGACCCTTTCAATTACAGGTACAGCCATTACCTGTCCTACAAAGAGCCGGCCATAGGCAAACTCTAAACCATCCCGAGAGCCAGCCTCGAAGATCCCCATTTCCCTGTCTATTTCCGTAATGGCGTTCTCAGGGCAGACCTCCATACATCCGCCACAACTGTGACACAACTCTGGAAAGGTTAAGGTCGTTTTGCCTACAACAACAATGGCCTGAAACTGGCAGATCTCTTGACATTTTCCACACAGGTTACATCTATTCATGTCTACCTGGGGAACCTTGAGGCTTACCTTTTCGGTGCGGGTAATCTCTGGTTGGATGAAGATATGGTCATTTGGCTCTTCTACATCACAATCCAGAAGGTTGACATCAGTGTCAAGGGCTACAGCCAGGTTGGTCGCGATAGTTGTCTTTCCTGTTCCACCCTTTCCGCTTGCTATGCTTATAATCATAGTAATTATCCTGTTTTCTTAAAGTATTCAGCATACTCACTGCTCTGTATGAGAGAATTCCTATTTGGTAAAATCCGCCACCATATCTACAATCTTATTAAAACTTATTGTATAGGGCATATCCTCTTTATCCATCCATGCCACACTACCTATATCACCCTCTATGACAATCTCTGGTTCCAAAGGGAGGCTACCCAGTAAGGTCAGGCCTGCCTTTTTGGCAGTGATCATTCCACCGTCTGTCTTAAATAGATCAATAGTCTTCCCACAGTAAGGACAGGTAAGGCCACTCATATTTTCAATTAACCCAATGATATTCATATTGACCTGACGGCAGAAATTGATTGACTTCCGCACATCGGAAAGGGAGATTTCCTGAGGTGTGGTTACAATAAGCGCCCTGGTATCTGGAATGGTCTGGGCGATGGTTAATGGTTCGTCCCCTGTGCCAGGAGGACAGTCAATAATCAGGTAGTCCGAACTGCTCCAGGCAATGTCATTGATAAACTGCTTAATGACCCCTATCTTTAATGGTCCTCTCCAGATAGTAGCGGTATCCTTATCGCCAAGGAGCGACTCTATTGACATAACCTGCATGTTTGGGAGATAGCTTAGGGGAATGCCTTTTTTGAGCCCGGGAGAGGAGACTATTTCTCCCTTGAGCCCAAGAAGCCTGGGTATGCTCGGACCATGCAAATCCACATCCATGAGTCCTACCTGGAAGCCTTTCCTGGCGAGTCCCACTGCAAGGTAGGCAGCAACAGTGCTTTTGCCAACACCTCCTTTTCCACTCATTACCAATATCTTGTTCTTAAATTCTTTAAGTTTTTCTTTTATCTCTTCATCCTGGGCCTTCATCATGGCCTGTTTGCGCTTCATTTGTTCGTCTTGTTGCATTATGGTGTGCTCTCCTTTTTAATATGGTGTCTAGTAAAGAATCAATTCCAGAATCGTTTTACTCTTTTACGAAAAAATAGCAAGGCCTTCTTATCTTATCCGAAGGCCTTTCATCTGGGAAGTTTTCTTGTGATCCTCATCCAGTCATTCATTGATCCTGGACAATCGTCAGGTCGCCTTAACAGGCCTGCCTGGCAAGGCAGAGAATACAGTCTAATCCCATTTTATACTTTATCTTTTTTTATTCACATTTCACTCAACTTCTGTAACAGTGATAGCCTCCTGTTCGCAGGCCTCTATACAGCTTTCGCAGCCAATACATTCCTCTGCATGCACAGGAACTGACTTTTCATTCTGTATCTCATAGACATCCACAGGGCAGACATCCACACACTCACTGCATCCGATACATTTTTCTTCATCAACCTCTATCTTATACATATTTCAACTCCTTTCTGTTTAACATATCCTAATATTGCGGTGGCTTCATTCC
>QMLT01000074.1 GCA_003646875.1 Deltaproteobacteria bacterium | reverse complement strand
TGTTAAGGATCTAATATAAAATCTAAAATGAGGAGGGAAAGAAATGGCATTAATGACACCGGAGCAGTTTGAAGAAAGTTTAAAGAGTGTTAAACCAAGGGTCTTTATGAATGGGGAAAGGGTTGAAAATGTGCTTACTAATAGGAACACAAGAACAGTCGTGGAGGCCAACAAGGCAAGCTATGAATGGGCCCTTGATCCAAAATACAAGGATATTATGACCTGTCATTCACCCCTGATAAACGATACCGTTAATAGATATACACATGTAAGCACAAGCACTGATGAGCTTATTGCAAAGGCAAACGCAGGCACCTTCACCGCTGAAATGCTTGGAACCTGCATCTACAGGTGCGTAGGATATGATTCCTTTCACTCCCTGTATGCAACCACCTGGGAAATGGACAAAGATCTGGGCACTGAATATCACCCCAGGTTTCTTGAATACCTCAAGATGGTGCAAAAGAATGACCTCTCTGTTGCCGGCGCATTAACCGAGCCAAGGGGAAGCAGAAAGGAAAAAACACCTGACTGGCCAGATCCATATCTCTCTTTAAAGATTGTTGATAAAAACAAAGACGGGATAGTGGTGAAGGGCGCAAAGATAAACATTAGCGGGGCATTCGGAAGCCATTATATAAATGTCCTGCCCCAGGCCGCTCATTATAAAGGGGAGGAAGACTACGCAGTTGCATTTGCCACACCAGTCGACGCTGAAGGCATCACCTTTATATGCCAATATACCCCATATTCTGCTGAAAGAGACCAGGCAGATGATTTGGAAGAGCTTGGCAACCCCCTTTACGGGCAAAGGGAAACCTCTATGGTCGTATTTGATAATGTGTTTGTTCCATGGGAGAGGGTATTTCATTGTGGTGAGTATCAGTACTCTGTAAAGCTGGTGACCAGATTTGCCAAGACCCATAGGATGACCTGCGGGGGCACCTGCAAGGTTGGTTTTATGAACCAGATCATTGGAGCGGCAAAATTAATCCAGGAATATAAAGGTCTTAATAAGGCTACACATATTAATGAGCAGCTAATGGAAATGGTGGCCTTAAGAGAAACAAGCAGAGCATGTGGGCTTGCAGCAGCTTATAACGGCGCTGAGGAGCCTTTAGGTTCTGGCGTTTATCTTCCTGATGAGCTCATGGGCAATGTATCAAAGCTAAATGTTGCAAACGCCTTCTGGAGGATTATGGCGCTTGCCGGAGATATCGGCGGAGGGTTGGTAGTAACCCTCCCATCCCTGAAAGAGCTAAAAAATCCTGAGACAAAAGACTACGTAAAAGAATACCTCGGCTTTGGTTCAGATGCGCCCGCGGAAAATATTATGAAGGTTACGAAACTATTGCAGAACTGGACAGCAGGTCTTCATGGCGTAGGCACATGGCATGGGGCCGGCCCTATTATGGCACAAAAGATTATGCTTCAGAGGGTTATTGACTACGAGCATGACAAGTGGATTGTAAAAAGGACATTGAACATAAAGGATTAGTAACATTTAAGGGTTGAGGCATCCTTTTTTATCAAGTCACAGAATTAACGTTCCATGCTATTTAGGGTAATAACAATTTCTTCAAGGCGATATCTATAGGGCTAATATGAATGCTTTTCAAATATCACCTGCCTCGCCTGAGTCTCGAAGGTCGGGACGATGGCGGGCAGGCCTTTCAGAAACAGTCATTACCCTATTAACCATCAATGCCTCGACACTTAAGCGTAACCAAAAGATTAAACGAAAAAGGTGATTTTCAAGGAAGCGGCCTGAATTTAGGAAGGGCAAACTTCGCGGCAGTGTCATCCCATACAACCTCGACAGGCATATCACATCTCACATCAGATGGGCGGCAGCCAACAATATTGGTGAGAAGCCTGGGACCTTCAGCTAATTCCACGATCGCCGTGACATATGGAAGGCTATCCTTGAATGCCTGATCAAAAGCAACATGATAGATAGCAAAGGAGTAAATTTTCCCTCTGCCAATAGATTCAATCCACTGGCTATCAAATGAATGGCATCCTGGACACAGAAAAGAGGCCGGGAAGCGGATATGACCACAATCTGAGCACCTCTGGAATCGAAGTTGATGTCTTCTACACCCATCCCAAAAGGGGCTGGTGTCTGCGTTTGGCTCTGGAATAGGTTTGTCGTATCCCACTCACAATCTCCTTAAAATCATTGTAGCATGACTTTGAAACACGCCACCATTATCACTTACAAGAACAATCTCTGGCTCCTTTGTTGCCGTTTTTGGGCCAAGTTGTCTTTCTCCGCACCTGCCCATAATCTGCATGACAGCCTCTGTTAAGGGTGTAAGTCCCATAAAATAGGCCTCCGAAAGGAGGCCGCCGGAGGTATTTACAGGCAGGTCACCACCTGGAGCAATCCTCCCATCAGAAAACCAATCCTTTCCCTCTCCAGGGCCAAAAAAGCCATAATCCTGCAATGTAATCTCAACAGTGTAAGTAAAGCAGTCATAGATCTCGCATGCCGTAATATCATCAATGGTTATGTCTGCCATCTGTAGCGCCTGCTTCCCTGATTCCAACGCCCCAGTAGGGCCAGCCATATAATCAGACTGATGAATATCTATTGATGGATGATATGACCCAAAACCCATGATAAGAGCAGGGGTTTGTTTCAGATCTTTCGCCCTCTCAAGAGATGTAACTATAAAGGCCCTGCCGCCGTCACTAATAAGGCATGTATCATAAGTGCGAAATGGTTCCACTACCCACTTAGCCTTGAGATAATCCGCGTACGTTAACCCCCTGTCATACATCACAGCCCGTGGGTTTAGATTTGCCCACTTGCGCTGGCTGACGGCAATCTCTTTCCAGATATCAGGACCGGTTTGAAACTCAAACATTGCCCTCCTGGCTGCCATGGCATAGTTGGATACTAAGCCGAATTCGCCAAAGGCGGCATTATCTTTAAAAGACTCCCCATGTGTAGCCTCACTCAAAAATCTACGTCCACCTGAAAGGGCATTGTCTCCATAGGATATAAGGACATAGTTGCACAAACCTGCCTCAAGAAAAGCAATAGCGTGCAAAAGATGTCCCCTTGCACAGTTAGCCTCCTGGCTTAGAATCTTGGGACTTATACCTAAGTGCTGGGCGACAAGATATGGGGTTACCTCTGGTTCACCAAGGAGGGGGGTAAAGCTCCGGTAAATGATAAGACCGTCTATATCCTTTCTTTTGACTCCCGCGTCATTGATGGCATTGGCGCAGGCCTGAAGATGAAAGCTTAGGGCGGTTCTCCCGTCTATTTTTCCTTGTGGTGTGTAACCAACTCCAACGATAGCATATTTGTCTCTTAAATGATGCGGCATAACTAACCCTCAATCACTCGGAAGGAAAAAATAGGCTGTGCCACCCGCCCTGAATGATACCTATCGGCCAACAGAGAGATAGCTAATCTAATCTTCTAAACTGTTTGGTAAACCCCAAATATGCAGGCACCAACTGGGCAGTTAGAGTCGGATTGAGATACTACAAGCCGGAAACAGGCCCTGTCTCTGATCGCCGAGAGGCTATTTTCATAGAGTCTTTAATTTTAAATAAAAGATATTATAAGTCAAGAAGGAAAATATAGACCTCATATCCAAAGAATATAGTTTATTGATTGACAGAAACTCTATTTTTGAGCTAAAGAAAAAGCCTAACTCCTCAATAAGTTCAGACACAACCTGGTTAAGCCAATAGAGCAAACGATAATGGCTATAGTCCTTCGGAGTTTAGGCCTGCCCGCAGGCGGGCGCAAGCCTTTTATAAAATGCCTAGGCATAAAATCCACACGAACTTATTGAAGAATTCGTAATTGCTCAAAATATTACTTGCCCTCTTAAATGCCGCCTCTGGCGGCCACTTGCAGGGGTTTAACAGGATGAACAAGTCGCTGATTCTTCGGAGCATATACAAAAATTCCGAAAACAATAAACAAATCAGGGAGGAAATATGACTAAAAGAAAGGACCTTGGATTGATCCAGATTTATACAGGCGGTGGGAAGGGTAAAACTACCGCAGCCCTTGGGCTTTGCCTTAGAGCTGCCGGGCATGATTTTAAGATTGCAGTGCTCCAGTTTATGAAGGTATGGGACTATGGGGAGATAAGGAGCCTAAAAAAACTTGGGATCGAACTCTTCCGATATGGCACAAAAGATTTTGTTGACCCCAAAAATCCCAGGCCTATAGATCTTGAAGAGGCTGATAAGGCAATGACTAAGGCGGAGGAACTGCTTGCCCGAGAATACAATATCCTTGTCCTTGATGAGATCAATGTGGCTATTGATTTTAACCTGATTCCATTGAAAAGGGTAATTGATCTTATAGATAAAAAGCCAGATAACCTCGAATTGATCCTCACGGGACGAAACTGCCCTAAGGAGCTCATTGAAAGGGCTGATCTTGTTTCATTTATAGATGAAATTAAGCACCCTTATCAGACTGGGATAGAGGCAAGGAAAGGGATTGAGTTTTAATTAAAGGAGGCCGGGTTACATGTTCATCACGTTAATGAGAAGGCACACAAAAGGTATCTTGGTTAAGGTGCTGGTTGGCCTTATCGCCGTTGTCTTTGTTTTTTGGGGTGTCTATGCAATCCGGGAAAAACCTGGCTCAAAGATTGCCTATGTAAATGGCGATTTAATCACAGGACTTGAATATGATGCAAAATACCGTGAGATACTCGATGCGCTACAAAAACAATATAAAGAATACTGGAATGATTCTCTTATCAAGGCATTTCAAATCAAGCAAAGGGCCCTAAACAGCCTAATAGAAAAGAGATTAATCAGCCAGGAGTCTAATAGAATCGGCCTAGGGGTTACAGATGATGAGGTAGCTAACGCAATTTTTACCTACCCTGCCTTTCAGGTAAATGGCAAATTTGATGAGAGAAGATATAGGACTCTCTTAAATTATAACAGAATGGAACCAGCGGATTTTGAATCATCAATAAAATTAGAGTTATTAGGAAAAAAAATCCAGAACTTTATCAAATGCTTTTTTCCAACCACAGACATGGAGATTATGAATTACTATTCCTATCAAAAAGAAAAAGTTAATATTGGTTTTGTCTCTTTCAATCCCAGGGACTTTAAAGGCAAAACAGAGGTAAAACAAGATGAGAAAGAGGCATATTTCAAGGCGCATAAGGAAAAATATAGGATTCCAGAAAAGATAAAAATAGCCTATCTTGTCCTCGACCCATCTGATTTCTTAGATAAGGTATCTATTACAGAAAAAGAGATATCAGATTACTATGAATTAAATCAAGAAAGGTTTAAGAATCCGAAAAAGATTAAGGCAAGACATATACTTCTTAAGGTATCACCTGATGCATCGGAATCAGAAAATAAAGAGACAAAAGAGAGGGCGCTATCTCTATTAAAAAGGCTAAAAAATGGCGAGGATTTTGCTGCGCTTGCTAAAAAATACTCTCAAGGTCCTACTGCGTCAAGGGGGGGCGACCTTGGCTATTTTACTCGAGGAAAAATGGTTAAGCCCTTTGAAAAACTTGCCTTTAGCCTTAAAAAAGGAGAAATAGGTGGACCGGTAAAGACCCGATTTGGCTGGCATATAATTCGGGTAGATGATATCAAGGAGGCTACCGTTAAAACCTTTTCTGAGGTTAGAAATCAAATAGTAACCATAATAAAAAATGATATAAGTAAGGAAATGGCACATGAAAGGGCCCTTACATTGATGGATCAGATGCCATATGATATTGATTTAGCTACTTATGCAGCTCAACATGGTCTTACAGCAAAGGAAACGGATTATTTCCCGAAAAAAGGTGCCATTCCAGGGCTGGGTGGAGATGAAAGACTTATAAAATCAATATTCTCCCTAAAAAAGGGAGAGACGAGTGAGATCATCGAACATAAGGGTAAATTCTATATTATTCAGGTTGTTGACACTAAAAGTTCCCATATACCAAAAATAAGTGAAGTCTCTGATCAATTAGATAAAGATTTTATCAATCATCTATCTCTTATTGCTGCAAAAAGGGAGGCGGAAGGCTATCTTGAGAAATTAAAAGGGGGCGCTGATTGGTCTGAACTGGCTAAAATTAAAGGATTAGAAACAGATGAAACAGGCTTTTTTACCAGGGGAGATAATATCCCAAAAATTGGTTACTCATCATTGCTATCTGAGGTTAGCTTTGCCCTCTCATCTCAAAATAGATATCCAGATGAGGTCTTTGTGGTAAATAATAAAGTTTACATAATTAGATGGCTTGCAAGAGAAGAACTAAATCAGGAGAGTTTTGATAAAGAAAAGGATTCCTTTAAGCAAATGTATCTTTTAATGAAAGATAGAAGGATATTTAATGCCTGGATTCAATCCATAAAAGAAAAGGCAGAGATAAAGATTGTTACCCCTATTGAGTAAAAATACCCAATTGCTGGCAATTTTTCCTTGACATAATTTAGAAATAAATGTTTATCTTCTGTGTCATTTGAACTTAATATCGAATTAAAAAAGGAGAAGTAAAAGATGGAATCTCTAAAAAACGCACTACTGATTTTAATTACTTTGTCCCTCGCTCTTCTAATCAGCCCCGCTAACTTACAGGCAAAAGACTGTGCTGAAAGTTCCTATCATGGGCAACTTGGAAGAAGCCCGGCACTTGGCGGCTGGGGCAATGGTTTGGGCATGCTGGAGAAGTGGTGTGCGCTCCCTAACTTTAGCTTTGAAAAACAGGGACGGATAAAGGGGTGGAAGGCAAAATGTGGTAAATGTCATATATCCAGCTATATAGACCCTGCAACAGGAAAGACCGATTGTAGCCTTTGCCATAAGACGAAGGATGGCAAAGGGGAACCAACAATAGCCCAATGTAAGAAATGTCATGTGAAGGATACTGCCAAGAGAGGGGATTTGTTTGATGAAGAACATGATATTCATATTGCAATGGGAATGAGGTGCCAGGATTGTCATGAGAGATTATCCGATTCCCATAGCGATCACCAATTTGCCAAGGGATATGTCCTTGATACAACGGAGTCAACAATGAAGGGAACCCTTTCCTGCGCCAAATGCCACGAAGAAAAACCCCATGGAAATGTTGATGGAGGTGAAATCCTGGACAGCAAGCATGTTAATAAAATAGCATGCGTCACCTGCCATACCGGCAAAAGGCCGGGAAAGGCCTTGAAAAGTAGAAGCTGGAATAGATTTACAAAAGATGGAAAGCCTGTAACAAAAATGAGGGCACCTGGGTGGATTCCAACACATAAATGGTATACCGGAAAAAAATTAGGCCATTTGCCTATCTTAGGACCAACAGATCTCATATCCAAAATCTATCCCTTTAATGTGGTTAAGGTAAGCTGGTTTATCGAAAGAGGTGATGCTGAACTTGATGATGTTATTATTGTCCCTGAGGTAAAGGCAGCTGATGCCAATAAAGACAGGGTTACTACGGTTGAGGAGATGAGGAAATATGAGAAAGGAAAATATAAGGATGCTACATTGGTTACCAAAGAGATGAATTTCAATGTGACACACTCTATTG
>QMLT01000073.1 GCA_003646875.1 Deltaproteobacteria bacterium | reverse complement strand
TGGCCCTGTCCGGAGAGCCATCCTCAAGAAGGGGAAAATCCGTGATAAATTCCACATATTGAGGTTTCTTGTATCTCGCTATACGCTCACCAACAAAATCTATAAGCTTCTGTGGCTCAAGGCTCTGTCCTTCTTTCAACTCACACACTGCCTTGATCCCCTCTTTCCATTTAGGATCAGGCACTCCAAAAACAACGGTTCTCTCAACTGCAGGGTGTTGGAGGATCACCTTTTCCACCTCAGCGGGATAGACATTTTCCCCTCCCGGCTTAATAAGCTCTTTTTCTGCCTTGCGTCCAGCATACCAGAGAAAGCCTTCCTCGTCAAAACGTCCCTGGTCTCCGGTATGATGCCAACCCTCCCTGAATGTGTGGGATGTTTCCTCAGGTAGATTCCAGTAACCCTTAAAAACCATAGGCCCCCTCACTACAATCTCACCTACCTGTCCAGTTTCAACCTCTTTATCATAATCATCAAAAAGGCGTACATCAGCAAGGGGTAAAGGCCTTCCAGCAGAGCCAGGTTTTTCATTGTATGGTGAAATAGTTACGAGCGCTGAAACCTCTGTCTGACCATAAACCACAAAAAACTCACCTCCTGTTACCTTTTGATACCTTTCTATGGTCTCAGGACTGTCAAGGCCGGCAACCACCCGTAAAGAGCTGATATCTTTTCCGCTCTTTTCTTTGCTGTCAAGGATTGAGGCCAGTATCGGGGCAAAGTCAAATAGCATGGTAATCTTTTTTTCCTGAATAAGATCAACGGACTGGTCTGCGTCAAATCTACTTACATTAATATTCAGGGCGCCTGCATGAAATGCAGTCATGGCGATAAAGAGTCCCCCCACATGGAAGAGCGGAAGGATGTTGAGGTGAACATCTTCGTTATATATCTTGAATACATGAGCAAACTGCGTGGTTGCAGAAAGGATATTGCGATGGGTCACAAGCGCGCCCCTTGGCTTGCCTTCCACCGCTGCTGTATGGATTATAACAGCGCTATCATCTGTAGCTACCTCTTCAGAAATAAAGTCAGCATTATTATCAAACAACTGGCTGAAATCTTCAAAAGAGCCTTCTTTTCCACTCAGATTATAATATTTTTCCACAGTTGTGAGTTTATCTTTTAGCCCCTGGATCAGTTCCTGGAACTCGGGATCAGCAAAGACCAATCTTGGCGTACCATCGGCCAGGTTATTTGCTGCCTCATCGGCTGACAAACGCCAGTTTATAGCGATGACAATTAGCCCCAATGCAGAGGCAGCGCCATAGAGTAGAAAGTATTCAAGACTGTTTTTGCCTAATATTCCAATCCGATCACCTTTCTTTAGTCCCCCATCTTGCAGGCCTTTTGCCAGGCGATCAACCATATCCTTGAACTGGCCAAATGTTATTTCCCGGCCATCTGATACCTCTAACCAGGCTGGCCTCTCAGTAAAACATCTTGCATTTCGAGTTATGACATCATAAATAGTAAAATCATACAGACCCATATAGTCAACCTCCTGTTACCCTAACCACCTCTTCCTGCGCTTGTAATGCTTCACATCCCTATAGCTACGTTTCTGTCCAATGCCGGTTAGTCCCAGATAAAATTGTTTGACATCCTCATTATCTTTAAGTTCCTCTGCTGTCCCATCCAGAACAATCCTTCCATTCTCCATAACATATCCATAAGAAGCTAAACCGAGTCCCATTGTGGCATTTTGTTCGACAAGCAAAATTGCTACTTTTTCCTCCTTATTGATTCTTCTAATAATATCGGCAATCTCTTTAACCAGGAGGGGAGCGAGGCCTAAAGATGGTTCATCCAAAAGGACTACACTGGGATGACCCATCAAGGATCTGCCCATAACCATCATCTGCTGCTCGCCACCAGAACAATACCCTGCTGTCCGAGCTTTGAGAGATCTGAGCCTGGGAAAATACGAATAGACCATTTCTAAGTCCTTGGCCATCTGACTCCTTGGACCCTTGACAATCAGCCCCCCTGCACGAAGATTCTCTTCAACAGTAAGATGCTCTGCCATATGCCTGCCCTCAACTACCTGGAGAATTCCCAGGGCAGCAATATTTTCTGGATACTTGTTATGAATGGGGGTTCCATTATAACGTATAGCTCCATCAGTAACTGCTCCTTCCTCGGTGCGAAGAAGTCCTGATATGGCCTTCAGGGTAGTGCTTTTACCAGCCCCATTTGCCCCTAACAGGCAAATAAGACTACCTTCAGCCAGTTCAAGATTAACACCCTTTAGAACCAAAATAGTGTTAAGATATTTTACTTCGACATTCTCAAGCTCCAGCATAAATAATCCCCTGAAAGGTTTAACATATGATCTCTAATCCCAGAATTTTCCCCCGATTATGAAATTTTCGCCGGACCGAAAGCAGTTAGGCCTCGGTCCGGCTAATAACCTTTCATTATTACTTTTAATACCTGTTATTTTCCTTTGACAATGTAATTAATGTTAATAGTCTCATCTTTAAAGAGACCTTTTTTGATCATATTATCGGGAACCAGTCGAGGCACCTGGTACCAGGGTGATAGCACTTTAACCTTCCCGTTTCTTATTCCGATTAAGCGATCATGATTTGCCAATCGTCGGTCATCCTTTCCTGAAGGCGCACTATTATACTTGGTGGTGGTATCCATAGCTGTATATCCAGCAAGGGTCTGAAGTCCAAACTCCTTTACGTCGGCTCCAGTTATCTTCTTACATGCCTTAGCCAAATTAACACCATCCCTCTTCATAATTCCTACCAATGCCCGGCGGACTGCCTCAAGTATATTGGCCTTCATTCGAATGCCTCTCATATATTGTATATTGGGCATATCTTTTTCTTTACGATACTTATTATTAAGCATCTTTGCAAATTTGACTCCCGGCGCATCAGGCTCTGCAGCAGGAATATAGACCGGTTGAGGACACATATAACCCTCAGCCGCTTCAGCGCCGACAATATTCAGCAATTGATCCGCTGGCGCCCAAAGATTAGCCATAAGCACCATTTTTTTGGTTAAGCCAAGTTTGTAAATACCTTTCTGAATAACCGCAGGGGTATGCACAATACTATTAGACCAGATAATATCTACACCCTTCTTTTCAAAGTCTGAAAGGTAGGCCATAACTTCTGGATCAGTAGGTAAATAGCTGCAGAATCTGCTCCCTATTACCTCATATTTTCCTGTCTTTCGTCCATGTCTGGTTGTGGGCTCTATAGCGCCACGACCATAGGCTGTATCCCAGGTAAGGTGTACGACCTTGGCCTTTATTCCCTTTCCCCTCTTTGGCCAAATATTATCAATGTAGTACTCAATTGCGCCAGCGGCAGACTCACCATAGCTCCAGCAGTCCATGTAGTTCCATGCAGGGGGATAGAGCTGGGGGTCACTAAAACCAATTCCATAGCAGTTTATTTTATCCCTCTTTAGAATAGGCTTCATCATCTCCTGGTTAGGGGAAGACCACATCTCAATAACAGTAGGTCTGGGTTTGCGGATCCGGAAACGCTTATATGCAGACATAAACCTGGCATCAATATTACCAAACTCTGCCCACTTATATAGCACCTCTACATCGCCTTTGCCATCTCCATCCACATCAAGGCCACCATTCTCAGCTATCCAGGACAGATAATCCTTGCCACCTTTCTCGCTGGGGATAGCTATAGGCGCGTAGGCGCCGGTTAGGTCAATAATGTTGTGAATCGTAATTGTTGGTTTTCCACCAGCAAGCACAGTAGATGAAAAGGTTGGCATAAAAATGAGACTTAATGAAATAAGGATACCTACCATAATACCTATCATATTTTTTTTATTCATCTTTCTTACCTCCTTTAATTTGTTTGTTAATATTAATTTACACACTAACGTACTGAAGCCTTATAACCCCCTTTCTTTTAATCAATGATGATCCAATTATATGGAGTTTGACATATCATCCTCTCCTAATAAGGGAAAGGATGTAATCTATAAGATCTCTTCATAATTTGCCAACGGTGGTTTATCCCTCTCGGCTCTAGTACGAGAACTACTATCACAATTAATGAGTAAAAGATCAGGGTAAAGGCTGCTGAGGCATAAAAGGCCATTCCGCCCATAAGGGCCTCCGTGACTGGCGTCATTAATGTACTCAATTCATCCAAACTTTTCCATACAACAGCGCCTGCAATGGCGCCGAAGATACTGCCAAGTCCTCCTACAACAAGGAATCCCAGATACCAGATTGAATCAGTTAACGTAAACCATTCTATATTCACATATTCATAATAGCCACCGCCTAGAGCCCCAGCTATGCCTGCATAAAAACATCCAATGCCGAAGGCGAGTATTTTTGTATGAGCTATATTGATACCCATTACTTCCGCTGCTATGTCATTATCGCGGACAGCGACAAATGCACGGCCAAGTCTGGTCCTCGTTAGATTCTTGGCAAAATAGATCATGATTATGGTGATCGTTAATACTAAGAGATAATAATACTTATCAATCATAAAGTCTATGCCCAGCAAGGTCTCAGGCCTGTGGAGATACATGCCATCTGTACCGTTTGTCACAGACCTCCAGTTGCTAATGACATAAACAATCACAAAGTGCGCTGCCAAAGATGCAAAGGCAAGATACAAGCCCTTTATTCTTATAGCCGGTATGCCAAATACCATGCCAATAATCATGGGGAATAGACCAGCTAAGGGTAGTGCCATCCAAAAATTAAAACCAAGGTGTGCTTGAAAAGTGGCTACGGTATACATGCCAACACCCATAAAGGCAGCATGACCCAGGGATATTTGTCCTGCGTATCCGGTAATAATCTGCAAGCCTGTCATGCCGACACTAAAGGCGCAAAACACGATTAAAAGAGATAGAATATAATCATCTGCAATGAAACCTAAAATATACATGACAACAATAAAGGCTATCATTAAGAATTTCCTCAGGGGAGTTCTAAAGATCTCCATGGCCTGATAATAATTACGATCAAATGTCCCGCAGGGTCTATCTACATTAATAGTCATATCTTACAACCTCTCTATCCTGACCAGGCCAAAAAGTCCATAAGGCTTAATAATAAGAATCAATAATAAAAAAACAAACGGAACCAGCATCGTAATTTCACCCGGCATTAATGCACCGAGGTATTGGATAACAAAAATCTGGATAATGCCAATAGCAAGCCCCGCAATAACTGCGCCCCCAAAAGACTCCATCCCGCCAAAAAGGACGGCTGCAATAGCAACCAGGCCATTGGCATCAAGATCAAGGCCAACACCTTGAATATTGCCTAAGAGCATACCTGCAATAACTGCCACCATGCAAGAAAATATCCAGCTAAATTGAAAAATTCGTTTTACATTGATCCCCAGATTTTGAGCAACGAGATGATCTTCATGCACCACCCTCATCCCCAATCCGGTCCTTGTATATTTATAGAATGAAATCAGAAGGGCAATTACAACCATGCAGACAATAAAGCCATAGGCCTGTATTTTGGGTAGGCTCATAAAACCTATCTTCCAGGCCCCAAGGGGCAAAAAAGACGCACCGTAACCCTCAACCTCTCCATGCCAGAATAACAGGCCTATTCCCCGAAAAAGTAGCATAATGCCTAATGTAACCACAATAGGGGCCAAAATAGGCTGCCCTATAAGGGGCCTTGTGCAAGTTCTTTCAATTATTAGCGCTATAGCTGCCCCAATAGCTAAACTTATCAGAATGCTCAGCCAGATAGGCAGGCTCCATACTATCAGGCACTGCCACATTACATAAGCGCCTATAATCAACATACCTGCCTGAGAAAATGCAAATATGCGGGTAGCTTTATAGATAATCACATAACTCACGGCTACAAGGGAATAGATCCCTCCGCTTGCAAATCCAAGCATCAAACTCTTCAGAAATAACTCCATTTTATTCCTCTCCCAAATAAGCAGAAACTACCTTTGGATTCTTCCTTATCTCCTCTGGTGTACCATCCCCAATTTTCAATCCAAAATCAAGGACAGCAATCCTATCCGCTATATCCATAACCACACCCATATCATGCTCAATCATTACTATAGGTATACTTAAAAATTCATGTATATCAATAATAAATCTGGCTATATCTTCTTTTTCATCAAGATTCATTCCAGCCATAGGTTCATCCAAGAGCAATACCCTGGGCTCCAGCGCAAGCGCTCTACCAAGCTCTGCCCTCTTTCGGAGGCCATATGCAAGCGTCCCGACCGTTGTGTTTCTAACATGCTCCATTTCCAGAAAATCAACAATATCTTCAGAGATTGCCCGTTGTCGTGCCTCTTCCCTGCGTGCCCATGGAAAATATAGCATTCCAATTAGAAAATTGTATCGGATATGGGGATGACGTCCGGCAATGATGTTGTCAATAACGGATAACCCTGTGTAAAGAGCTATGTTTTGGAAGGTTCGGCATATACCCATCTCTGCTATCCTGTGGGAGGAGTAGTGAGTTATCTTTTTATCCTGGAAATAGACATCTCCTTGTTGAGGCCTATAAAAGCCACTAATCACATTCAGAAGAGTCGTCTTTCCGGCGCCATTCGGCCCAATAATAGCCAATAACTCTCCATCCCTTAGCTCAAGGTTTACATCAGTTAAGGCATTTAAGCCCCCGAAATTTATTGTTATGTCTTCCACCTTAAGTATTGTCTTCTTGAAAATATCTTCATCACGAGGAAGAACCCTATCTTTCTCAATGCAGTCTCTTAAAAGAGTTAAGCCATAGCTATATCGTTGCTCCCTCTTTTTGGTTACATTCCTGATATCAACTGCCATCTTCTTACCTCTTGTTTACATCCTGGACAAGCATGTCAATTTTCCAGGTTGCCTGCCTTCCATCCCTGTATGTAACAGTAGTTTCCATATCAACCTTATCTTGTCCACCATATAATGCCTGTATAAGATTCTCATACCTCTTTTCCATAAAATCTCTCCTCAACTTTCTGGTACGAGTAAGCTCGGCCTCATCCGGGTCAAAATCCTTATGAAGAACCACAAACCTGGTCACCCTTTGTTTCTCGGGCAAGACATTATTTACATTCCCGACAATATCCTTCAACAATTCTCCCACTTCTTTTTTCTGCGAAAGATCCTGATGGGATGTATATGCAATATGATTTCGTTCAGCCCATCTCCCAGTATTCTCGTAATCCATGTTAATAATGGCTACAACACTATCTCTGTTATTGCCTACTACCATGCAATCCTTGATATAAGGGCTAAATTTCAATCTACCCTCAATATATGTAGGAGAAAATCTATCTCCATTACTGAGGGTCTGCATATCCTTTACCCGGTCAACAATGTATAATTCGCCTTTATCATCCATGTAACCGCCATCGCCTGTGTAAAAATAACCTGACCGAAATGCCTTTTTAGTTTCATCTGGCTGTTTATAATAGCCTCTAACTACTCCGACGCCTCCGAGCAAGATTTCACCTTCATCAGTGATCCTGATCTCAACACCTGGAAAAGGTTCTCCTGATCCCTCTGGCCTGTAATAATTTTCTTGAACCTGAAC
>QMLT01000072.1 GCA_003646875.1 Deltaproteobacteria bacterium | reverse complement strand
GAATGAAGCCGGTAATGCTGCTATATACATTAACCGTAAACATAAATTGGATACATACAAGAAGATCTGTAAAAAGTTACAAAATTGATAACGAAAGAAAGGCAAGAAGCGTATTCGAGGTATGGGCAAACGATTAATCGCAGATAGAGATTTAGCCCGGAAGATGAAAAAAGTTGCAAGATTTAATCAAAAAAAGTCAAAAATGGACTTGACCCCATTTCCAGATCTTGCGATGCAATCATCTAAAACAACAATATCAGAGCCCAATTAAATCGCGATACTCATAACCTTAATGAAATTCGCTAATATATCAATAACTTCTCACTCTATGGATGTTGAGGGCTTAAATAGGCAATGTAGCTCAATTCGATATCAGCGCTCAGAAATGAGCAAGCGGCAAATCAGCATAATTTTTTGTCTTGATTTTTCAATTGAGAATATTTTCCCCATAGTGTATGTTCTTTTTTACATTACTTATTTAAATCTTTAACCTGATTCATATAGAGATTTCTTACCTTTATTAGAGATTAATTTTGAAAGGAAATATTTTTTAGAGTTAAAAAAAGGAGGAAAACTATTATGGAAAAGAATCTTTCAGTTGAAGATATTACGCAGGCAATAGCAAATGTGATGCATCCATCTATAGATCGAAGCCTTATGGATTTAGGTATGATCCGGGATATCGCTTTGACGGGAAATACTGCCTCTTTAAGCCTTTTACTCCCATTTCCAGGCATCCCTATCTTATCTTTCTTAGAGAAAAGCCTGAAAGAATCAGTAATCCCGTTGGGAGTAGATCTTGAAATAAAAATAGGCCAAATGAATCAAGAAGAGATCCAGAATTTCCTGGCTATGGAGAAAGAGGCCTGGAAGGGATTATAAATTTAGAAATGTTTCACGTGAAACAATCGGTCATGCCTATTGAAAGTTTTCATTTGTCCATCGACACAAGAAACGAGCAGTGATCACAAATACAGCAGACAGTAATGAGGTTGTTTATTTCTGCTGTGTCCTGACAGCTGAATTTTTTCCAAGAATACACTAGCACCCATGGGATCAATAATATCCATAGTGAATCAAAAGGGAGGGGTTGGAAAAACCACAACAGCCGTAAATTTAGCCTCATCTATTGCTGCAGCAGAAAAAAGATGTCTTTTAGTAGATTGCGATCCTCAGGGAAATGCAACTACCTCTTTGGGAGTAAATCCCTCAAGCCTTGAGCCAAGCCTCTACGACGTAATATTGGGAAGATATGTAGAAGACAAATTCATCCTTGAAACAGAAATCCCAATGCTTAATCTTATTGGAGCCAATCCTGATTTATTTGGAGCAGAAGTAGAGATGTTTTCTAAAAATAATAAGGAGTATCTATTACATAATGCCTTGTCTCAATTTAAAGATAAATACAGTTACATATTTATTGACTGCCCCCCTTCTCTTGGGTTTCTGACACTTAATGCCCTTACTGCGGCTGATTTTTTTCTTGTACCACTTCAATGCGAATATCTTGCCATGGAAGGATTAACCCAGTTGCTTAATACGGTACGATTGGTCAAAAAAGGGCTTAACCCATCACTTATAATGACGGGCATTTTGTTAACAATGTTCGACAAACGCAATAATCTATCACATCAAGTAGCGGAGGAGGTTCGCCGCCATTTTGGAAGTTCTGTTTTTCACACAGTTATCCCACGTAATGTTAGTTTAAGCGAGGCATCAAGCCATGGGAAGCCAATCATTCTTTATGATATTCGATCAAAAGGGGCCCAAAGTTATTTAGAGCTTGCAAAGGAAATAATCTTAAAAGGAGGAGATAAAGGTGACCAAACGTAAGGCTCTCGGAAGAGGACTTTCAGCCTTATTTCCAGAAACTGTAATTTCAGAAACGGATAAGGGCTTTTTCTACTGCCCCATTGAATCCATTTCTCCTAATCCCCACCAACCGAGACAAAATTTTAGAGACTCTGAGCTGATAGAATTAGCAGATTCTATAAAAGAGAAGGGCGTTATCCAACCCATACTGGTCAGCAAGGCAAAGGATGGATATCAACTCATTGCAGGAGAGAGGCGCTGGCGTGCAGCTCAAAAGGCAGGTCTTGATAAGATACCTGTGTTGATTAGGGATGTATCTCCTGCAGAGACATTGGAATTAGCGCTGATTGAAAATATCCAGAGAAAAGATCTTAACCCTATTGAGGAATCATCCGCATACCAGGAGTTGATGCAAAGGTTTCATCTCACACAAGAAGCCCTTTCAAAAAGGGTTGGAAAGGATCGTTCTACCATTGCCAATTTCTTACGACTGTTGAAGCTTCCCGCTATTATTCAACAGGATCTTATAGATGGTAAATTGACTACGGGCCATGCAAGGGTTCTTGTCACTATTGAATCTCCTTTAGCCCAAAAAGAGGTGAGGGATCTTATCATAAAGAAATCTCTCTCTGTTCGCCAGACAGAGAAGCTGGTTAAAAAGATTTCGACATTAAAAAAGCCAAAAAACCCGAAACCCGAAACAGACCATTATATGGAGTCTTTATCCAAAGATCTTCAAAAGTCATTAGGCACAAAAGTGGTTATCAGACGTAAGGGTAAAAAAGGTAGAATTATAATCGAATTTTATTCTGATGAGGATTTGGGCCGTTTGATTGATCAATTATTGTAATGTTGATTTCTGCCATCTTCTTTCATTTCCCCGGGATAATCTTCGGATATTTTCTCTATGCTTGAATGTAACTAAAAAGGATATTATCAACGAAATAATGATTATAACACGGGGATGACCCATGAAATATAAACAAAGAGGCATGGTAAGAGATGCCACTATTGATCCTAAGGAGATATATCTCCATACCCAGACGAATATAAAAAATATTATACCACACACTATGCACGCAATTGGGGAAATAGCTAAAAAAACACCAAGATATGTAGCTACTCCTTTCCCCCCTTTGAAACGATTATAAACGGAGAATTGGTGCCCTAACAAGGCCGCGAGACCGATCATTCCTTTTAAGGCCTCGTTTGTTTCTGCTGGGGGGCCTAAAATATAATAGGCACATATAACAGGAAGGAAACCCTTCAAAATATCTGCCAAAAAGGTAATAATTCCCCATTTGAGGCCAACCTCACGAGCAACGTTAGAGGCTCCGATATTTCCGCTGCCTACCTTGGTTATATCTAATCTTGCCACCTTTTGACTGATCAACAGGCCAAAAGGAATTGAACCTAAGAGATATGCAACTGCCAATAACGCTATGAAAAGTACCCACATTGCTGTTAATTCCTAAAAAGATAGAAAAAATGTAACTATTCAGCCAACAAGGCACAAAGACTCAAAGATCTGCCCGCCGGACGGCAGGCGGGGAAGGTGAATATAAATTGAATAACGCAGTTTTCTCATTAATAAGCCTAAGGCTTATTAATTTCAATGTGCCACGCATTAAAAAGACTATAATAAAGAATAATTCTATAATCTTGGTGTCTTGGTGCCTTTGTGGCAAGATACCTGAGTAATTACGAAAAAGTGTTTTAAATTTAAATCGCCTGTTATATAGTAATTAAAAATTGCCCAACCTGCTGATAGTATTATTACAATAAACAGGTTTATTAAATGTTTCAATCCAAATCTTTAACTAAAGGGGGCCTTCTTTGAGTTTATTAATGGTTATGGACGGACAAGGTGGTGGAATAGGAAGAGTTATAATAAAAAAATTAAGGGATGCCTTTGGTGAAGAGGTAGAAATACTTGCCCTGGGGACAAATTCTGTTGCCACCTCCCAAATGATGAAGGCTGGCGCCAATCGAGGGGCAACTGGAGAAAATGCAATCATCAACATGGCTCCCGAGGTTGATGTCATAATTGGTCCATTAGCTATAATCATGGCTAATTCTATGATGGGTGAAGTAACTCCAGGGATGTCCCAGGCCGTCTCCACAAGTACGGCCTTAAAAATATTAATCCCATTGACCCAGGAGAGGGCTAAAATCGTGGGGGTATCTGGTGAACCTCTTCCCCATCTTATTGATAAAGTTATTGAAATTATTAAAGAAGGAAAAATAAATGTGTGAGGCATCAGCGTATGTGATTCAGGATGGAAAAGACTCGCTCATCTTAGAAAATGTAGATGAGTTAAATAAAGAAGGTGACACAATTAAGAGGACAAATCTTTTCGGAGATCAAGGGGTTCTTGAGGCTCAAAAAAATGAGTTCCATTGTTGATAACAAAATAATTCTGGAGAAACATCATTAGAACATTAGAAAGTTTCTCTCTACTGCATTTTAGGCCAGCTAACCGATGCGAATAAATCAAGCAGACATTGTCTCCCCATGAGTGGCAGAGAAGAAAAGTTTTTTCTTTTACCAGCTTACAAGGGGCTCTTCTCGTGCCTCCGCTAAAAAAAGGAAAGACGATTGAAGAAAAATATCTTCAGCAGCCTTTCATTGTGTGATATGAGTTAGTTACTTATTTATGCCCGTCCCCCATTTTCACTCACAAGTGAATGGCATTGTTCTACCTTTCTCTTCCCTCCCGGATAATATCAACTATTTCTTGTGTTGTTATTTTTGCCTTTATAGACGGAACATCTAAAGGGGAAACAGCATTTTTTTCAGGAATCAAAGCAAAGGTTCTACCATCTTTTCTTCGGATAATTACTTTCCCTTTGTTTTCTGCCTCTTTAAGGACCATGGCAAGCTTTTGCCTTGCTTCTGAATATGTATAGACCTGCATTTTCTAAACCTCCAGTATTTCAACGTTAAGATTTTGAGCAGATGCCTTGAGCTTTTGATCTAGGGTTAATAGGGGCGCTTTATGCCTGATCGCGCAATCCAATATATAGGCATCGTATGCATACATTTTAAATTTTTTCGACAATTTTAGGGCATTTAAGAAATCTGGCTCAATATAGCGAAGAGGGATAGAGTTGAAGATTATCAGCCCCTTTTGAGCTTCTTCGATTGTCAATCGGTCTTGTTTGAACATCGCCGAGAATGCATTACCTATCTCCCAGGGTAGAGATCCTGGTCCAACAAGCGCATTTCCTAGTGTAATTTCAATGAGTTTTCTTCGTTCAGGCTCGCTGACAATTACTGCAATTAATGCAGATGTGTCAATTACTATATCCATTCTTCCCTCCAGCAAATGCAATATAGACAATTGTACAACAGTAATTTGAATTGTCAAGTCTGAGGGGTAGAACGACTAAGCTCACCTGCCGCTATGAAGCGCCTGTCTGCCGACAGGCAGGCCAGCGGAATAGCGGTCAGGTGGAGCGCCTTGTTGCGCGCCGATTTTCTGATTCTGAATGCTCTAAATCAGTTACTGGCACGCTGTCCATATATAAGGTATCCGGACAAAAGTCCTGGCCACCCTCCCACTGAATGCTCCCGAGAAAGGGTCTGACAGAATTAAATGCCTTAAGGTCATTCAACTGCTTAAATATCCCTTTATCCAGATAAGGCTTTACGTCAAAACACCTAACCTCTCCATTGGTAAAAACTAAACTGATGGTATGATCAGGGTTAGGTTTTACATCTTTAACCCTTGGATTCATCGGCATTGCCTCCTATTTCAAAGGATCGATCCTAAACACGTTTTGGCCTGAACTAGCAAGTTCCCAATCGGCCATTAATTCGTCTTTGTGGATCTCAATTCACGCTTGGACAAGTTTCATTTTGTTTGCCGGGATTTCCCCTTCAATAACCTTCCCATCGGGAATGCCAACTACTGCCTCGTTCTCTTGATACTTTACATGAATAGCCATACTATCACCTTTCAGATATTATTATCGCTGTCCAACGTTCGCCATAACCGGTAGTAAAAAGCAGAACGACGAAGAAACGACGCTTTTTCTGTCCGCGTTCATGGCGTTGTTAGACATTATGCTTATCTTTGAGTTGTCTTGCCTTGGCTAAACGTTCCGCCATTTTTCTGAGCTAGCACCCGGTGCCTTGGGCTGAGCTTCATACCGCTCCAGAATCTGAACTTCGTCGTCGTATCGCTTTTCCTTTCGATAGAGAATAGCAAGTTGCTCATAGTACCAGGGCGCCACTCCCCAGCCTTCCCCACGCTTCTGAGCTTCCTTCTCAATTTCATCGACGAGCTTAAGAAGCAATTCAATGGCCTCTTCATTCTTGTTCTCGGCCTTCAATTGCTTAACGCGTTCAACGTACTCGGTATAGTGTCCACCTTCCTGAGTCTTTGGGGGACTGAATTGGAATTTCTGCCCTTTTGGTCCTAGCAACTGAAAGAGAATCTCAACAAAACCACCAGCTCCGACATAGGTCTTGAGCAATCGTGGTCGAACTTTTCCCCAAAAGCCCCCCTCCACGATCTTCTTGGCGACATCCTTGGGCACATATCCAATGAATCTCCGCTTAGTTCCGAAGAGTCCCTTACTGCAACCGATGACTCTAATAGCATTCTTGTCGTGCTTATTTTCCTGCTCTCGCTCAAGTTCCAGCCAAAGGTGTTTAGATTTCGCAAACGCCGCCGCATCATTCTTTCGGAATGAAACTCCGGCCACTTCTAATCGATCCTCGTAGATATGAAAACCTTCTGGAATTGGCTGCTCCTGTAAATGATATTTGCGTTTCGCCATGATTGCTCTCCTGCCTAACGCCGCGGGTAACAGGCTGGCTTTGGAGCGGCCAGCGAAAAAGCCAGTCCTCGTTCACCCGGATGTTAGCCCTCTTTGTTAATCATTCTCTGGTATTGGTCATGTGTTCCAATCCAGAACCAAACCAATTCGTCAGGGATTTCAACTGCAAGTGCGCGATAGTGAAGACCAACTCTTACTGAGCGGTATTTTCCAATTTTTTTGAAGTGCAGGGATGGATGTCGAAGGTCCGATTTTAACCGGTCATAGTATTCATCAGCCATCTTCTGTATATTCAGTGGAAGCTGTTCATAATTCTCCCAGAAAGATGGCGCAGCGAAGTGCTTCAAAACTCTTTCGTCCTTCCGGCCTTATGGTCTGCAATTGCCTTATCGGTTAGCTCCTCAAGTCTACCAGCCCAAATGTCCTCCGCGATTTCCTTGTCCCACTCATCCGAATCGTACTTCCGAAACCAGTCCCTGAACGCAGCGAGTTCCTCTCGGCTAAGCTG
The DNA here is from genome assembly GCA_003646875.1 of Deltaproteobacteria bacterium. Taxonomy (GTDB): domain Bacteria; phylum Desulfobacterota; class DSM-4660; order Desulfatiglandales; family B25-G16; genus B33-G16. The sequence continues at coordinate 575 of QMLT01000072.1, read as the reverse complement.
CTGGACCTCATTGGCTAATTCTTCTATTCTTGCCATGGTTCTCAACCTCCGTTAAAATTGCAATATTCCCTAACAGTTTAATATGTCTTGAGATACTGTTCCCATAATTCCTTGACACTAATCCCATCAGCATTAGACCAATGAGCAGGTCCCCGGACCGATTCGCTGCTAAAACCTTCTTTTTTTAAGCATTCTTTGGCAAGCTCGCTCATTGAATACAGTTCGTTGTTCCAAAGAAGATTTTTACCAGAAATGATTGAATCATAACCCGCTATCCTTTTCCCTTGATAATCAAGTAAATATAGCGTTTGCCCTTCCTGAAGGAGACCAACTTGAACAAGTTTAAATAAGTCCGTCTTTGCCTGTTTTTTCCTTCCGCGTCCTAATCTTTGGTTTTGTATTATCTGTGACGAAGTTTTTTCAGATTTCGCTGGCTTGCCATTGAGACTAAATAGTCTACGAAGGGTTAAATTGGGGGTCTCAACAAACGGAATCGCCTTGCTTTGAAGATAGCCGAAAACCTCATCATCGATCTCGATATTTCTCATGTGGCACCTCCTTATCCTTAATATAGT
>QMLT01000071.1 GCA_003646875.1 Deltaproteobacteria bacterium | reverse complement strand
GTATAGGGCATGAGACAAAAAAAGACATACCCATGCTCCTTAAATGCAGCATTTTTAAGCTGCTGCCCCAACTTATTGAGAAGTTACGTATTTTTCAATTAAATATATAAAAACAAAAAAAGGCATTAAAAAATAATGGTAGAGGGTGAAGATGTTAGAGCAGGTCATAAGCCGGGTTCTGTTTCCCGTATTGGTTACCCTTTACGGGACAATGGTCATTCATCTATTCCCATTATTGCTAATGGGATAAAGCAACCCACCCAGGGACTCGGACGGGTAGCCCTCAAACGTCCCTCTATTTGGTCTTGCTCCGGGTGGGGTTTGCCAAGCCTCCGATGTCGCCACCAGAGCGGTGAGCTCTTACCTCGCCTTTTCACCCTTACCCCGCACCCAGTCCTAAGTGATTTTGGCGGATATTGAATGCCGACCTCGAAAATGAGAACTGGATGAGGGGCGGTATATTTTCTGTGGCACTTTCCTTCCCGTCACCGGGACTCCGTGTTACGGAGCACCCTACCCTGTGGAGCCCGGACTTTCCTCTCTTCGCAGGAGGCACGTTTTGGGATAACCCCTATCGAACAGCGACCATTTGCCCTGCTCTAACACCACTACACTTTCTATTTTCGATTGCCCATTGGTCTAAAATTTACAATCTCTAAACTTCTCTATGTTCTTCCCAATAAATAATCCTATTGCAATTTGGGCAACTTTGTATTGAGCCTCCCTTAATTAACTCGTTGTATTGTTGAGGTGGAATACCTAAGTTACACCCCTGACAAATGGTGTTTATTACCTGAGTTACTACCCTGCCTCTCAAATTTTTTCTTAATCTATTATACCTTTCCAATAGATTCTTATCAACCTTTTGGCACAATTCAGCCCTTTTTCCATTAAGAGATTGCGCCTCATTATCAAGATCCCTCATTCTCTGCAAAAATTCATCTTGTTTGTTTTCAAATTCTTGTTGAGATTCCTTCAATCTACCATTATTATCAGCGCATTCCTTTTCCTGAATCTCAATATCCTCCATACATTTTATCACTGCCTCTTCTTTTTTGAAAATAAGTTCTTTTTGCTCTTCAATCTCTTTCAAGATTGCCTGGTATTCCTTGTTCGACTTGACATCGTTAAGCCTTAACTTGCTTTTTTGAAACTTACTCTCTATCGCTTCCAGGTCTCTCTCAACTGTCCTCCTCACTTTTTTCAGCTCCTCAATGGTAGATAAATCTTGCTCTATGGCATTGCTTAAAAGATCAAGATTCTCTTTTAATCTCTCTATCTCTTTTGGAGTTTTTTCTTTCTCCCTTGTTATCTCATCAAATCGAATATCAATTGACTGTATCATCAAGAGCGCCTCAAGTTCTCTATCCAATTTCACACCTTTTTCAGTAGGTAGCCAAAAAAATGAGAGGGTGTCCTATTTTTAAAAGGCACCCTCGTTTCCTTAAGACAAACGTATTATACGACACCCAACAAAATTCAAGCATCTTTTACTGTCTGATGGGCCCACCTGGTCTCGAACCAGGGACCTACCGGTTATGAGCCGGTGGCTCTGCCAGCTGAGCTATGGGCCCTTTTTTGGTTATGGTAACTGAATTACAATTTATATGTCAAGGAAAATAAAAATTTTAGGGGCCTTAATTAAAATTCAGTAAAGCTCTCTAACACTTTCCTTCTTCTCGGGTGCCTTAGTTTCCTCAGCGCCTTAGCCTCTATCTGCCGTATCCGTTCTCGCGTAACATTAAACTCTCTGCCTACCTCCTCGAGAGTGTGATCGGCCTTTTCACCTACACCGAATCTTTTTCTTAATACCTTCTCTTCTCTTGGAGTCAGGGTAGTCATAATCTTCCTCGTCTGCTCACTTAAGTCAAATTTTGTAACTGCCTCAGCTGGAGACATTATCTTCTTATCTTCTATAAAATCGCCTAAATGGCTATCCTCTTCTTCACCTATGGGTGTTTCTAACGAAATGGGCTCTTTGGCTATCTTTAAAACCTTCCTTACCTTTTCCAGTGGGAATCCCATCCTCTCTGCAATCTCCTCAGGGGTTGGCTCCCTGCCATTCTCTTGAACGAGGGTTCTGGAGATCTTAATAAGCTTGTTAATCGTCTCTATCATATGAACTGGTATCCTTATCGTCCTTGCCTGGTCAGCAATAGCCCTTGTTATAGCCTGTCTGATCCACCAGGTAGCATAGGTGCTAAATTTATATCCCCTTTGATATTCAAACTTATCTACCGCTTTCATCAGCCCTATATTCCCTTCCTGGATAAGATCAAGAAATTGAAGACCTCTATTAGTATATTTTTTTGCAATACTAACAACTAATCTAAGATTAGCCTTTATAAGTTCATTCTTAGCAGCCTCTGACTTTCTTAAACTATCATCTATCTCCTTAGATAGTCTTTGCATGTCTTTGAGGGACATAGTCGTCTTGTCCTCTATTGCATCAATGGCATCCCTTGTTTCCTTTATTTTTGCTATAAGAAACAAGAGCTCTTCTTTTGGTAAATTCAAGGCCTTAACCTTCTTGCCACCCTCCTCATTTTTTGAAAATTCCTCCAGACATTTCTCTAAATAAGAAAATGATTTCCCGCCTACCTTTACAAAACAATCGGTTAGCGTTTTTTCTAATTCCTCTAAACGTTGAATGATCTCCTTACATATCTGGACCATCTTCTGGATATGATCTTTTTCAAGCTTAAATGACCTCATCATATCGAATATTGCCTGTTGCGTTTTATTAACAGTGGCTTTTAATTTTCTTCTCTGAGCTGGTTCACAGTAATGTTTTAGCTTATTCCATGCGATTAAAGTTTCCTTATCCAGGGCATTCATCTTGTTGATGATATCAAGTAAAAAATCCCTCCTTTGACCAATTTGATGGACATTATATTCATCCTCTATATCATTAACAATATCCCTCACTTTTATTTCTCCGGCCCTTAATTCCCCGCCTAACTCTGTGAGATATTCTATGCCAACCCTACATCTAAGAAGGGCATTCAATACTTGATTCTCCCCTGCTTCTATCCTCTTTGCTATCTCTACCTCCCCTTCTCTGCTCAGCAATGAGATAAGACCCATCTCCCGTAAATACATCTTGACAGGATCATAGGCTTTTCCAGTAAAATCCTCTTCAACCTCGTTTAAAGAATGCTTCTCTATTTTGCCTTCTTCGTCTGCCTCCTCTGTCTTTTTAACCTTTTCAATCTGTCCACCGACAGGTTCATTTACTACCTTAATATTCAAATCTTCAAACATCTGTAATAGATCATCAATATCTTCTGATGATATTATGTCATCAGATAGATCCTCATTCAATTCTTTATAGGTAATATAACCCTTATCCTTGCCGATGTTGATCAATCTGCTTAAATTGATATCATCATGTTTTGGCATATAAAACCTCCTGATACTATTTATATGAAAGTGCCTAAAGTGAACTAAATTGCCTAAAGTGCCTAAAATTAAGGTCTTTACTACTCAACCACTGAACTACTTAACCACTCAACTACTTTCATCCTTCGTTATGGCCGAAAATCCATGAGTGTTCATAAAAGAAACTTTACCTTGAATCAAGATCTTGTTTTTTTCTGATCAGACGGTTTACCATTTCCATATCACCCTCAGCCGATGCCTTTCTGATTGATTGAGAAACCTTGACTTTCGCTATCTTTTTTTCAAATTCGCTCACTGCCTGGCTAACAGATTCCTCAGAATAAAAAGGTTGAGACATTAAACTTACTCTAAGCTGTTCTTTTTCTACAGGGCTATCAAGAAATTCCTCAATCCTATCCAGGTTTCCTTCAGAGGGAAATTTTTCCATTATCACCTTGATAATTGCAATGATCTCTGGATCAGACACAATCAATTCCCACTCCTTATCCTTGAAGGTATCAATATTTTCTGGATAATGGAGTAAAAGGTTGAAAAATTGTAAATCAGAGCCGTATTTTCTTGTATTTTGAGTCTCAGAAAATCTGCTTTTAAGATGAGAGGTGTTGGAATGATGTCTTAATTCCTCCCAGATAATAGCCTCATTTATACCTGACTTTTCTGCAAACCTATGCACATATAAAAACCTGGTAGGTCCCTGGCCTAAGTCCATAAATACAGGCAAAACCTCACTCAATGCCTTAATCTGTCCATCAATCCCGTGACCCATATTTGCCAATGTCTGGTCGAGATAAAAATCAAAAATAGGCGCTGCTCTCTTTAAAAGTTTTTTAAAGGTGTCTGAACCGTGTTTATTTACAAAGCTATCCGGGTCTTCACCTTGAGGAAGAACAGCAACCTTTGCGGAAATTCCTTCATTTAAAAATAAGGGGAAACTTTTTAAGGCAGCCCCTCTTCCCGCGTCATCAGGGTCAAATAAAACGATAACATTTTTTGTATATCCTTTTAATCTTCGTATCTGATCGCTTGTAAGCGCAGTTCCTAATGAAGCAACTACATTTGAAATGCCATGCTGTCTAAGAACCAGCATATCCATATACCCTTCTACAATTATTGCCAGGTCCCTTTTCCTGATATCCTCAAATGCGGAATCAAGACCATAGAGAGAATATCCTTTATGGTATATGGGTGTCTCAGGTGTATTAATATATTTAGGCAAGGAATCATCTAAAATTCTGCCGCCAAAACCGATACAATGACGATTAAGGTCAAAGATAGGGAATATTATCCTGCCTCTGAAACGATCGTAATATTCTTCACTGCCTTTTGGAACAAGAAGCCCAGCCTTTGCTGCTCTATCCAGCGAACAATTTTTAGATCTTAGGTAATGGAGCAATCCGTCCCATTTGTTTAATGCATACCCAAGTCTAAATTGTGCGATAGTTTCTTGAGATATATGGCGCCTGGAAAAATAATCTCTGCCAGCTTTTCCGTTAGGAGATTTTAAAAGAATACTATGAAAATACCTTGCTGCCAGGTCAGTTATCTTAAATAATTCCTCCTTTAATTCAACTTTTTTTCTATCAGCGTATAAATCCCTTTTTTGAGGCAAGGGAATATTATAACGCTCAGCCAGATCTTTTAGAGACTGGGAAAAATCAAGGTTGTGATACTCCATCCAAAATGTAAAGACATCACCTCCTCTGCCACACCCAAAACAATGATATATCTGTTTGCTTTGGTTAACCGTGAATGAAGGTGATCTTTCAGAATGAAATGGACAAAGGCCAATATAGTTCTGCCCCCTCTTTTTAAGATCCACATACTGGCCTATCACCTCAACAATATCTGCTGCCTTCTTTACCTCTTCTTTTGCCTCTGAAAAATTTGTCATTTGTCATTTGTCATTTGTCATTTGTCACTGGCCATGGATGTTTCTTTTCTTCCTTACTAATGACAAATGACCAGTTACACATGACAATCGATTACAGTTCAACCAGCGTAATGCCATCATTTCCCCCGTCTCTACCTCCAGGGATAAAATCTTTCACATAACAATTTCCCTTTAAATGTTCTCTAACAGCCTTTTTTAACACCCCTGAACCCATGCCATGGACAATCTTGACTTCAGAATATCCATGAACCATTGCCTGATCTATGATTTTGTCCACAAGGGGAAGGGCCTCAGCAATAGTATATCCTATAAGGTTCAATTCTTTCTTGGTTATAATCGGACTTGACACAGACCATTGTTTTCCACGTATTGTATCTCCTTCCTTTTTAGTAGGCAGATCTGGCTCTGGAATTAACTCAGATGAATCAACCTTAAGCTTTACATTTCCTATCATAATCTGGGCCCTTGAGGGGCCTTCATCAATACCAACAACCCAGCCTCTCTTTCCAGATTTCTTATGAAAAACTTTTTGGCCAACAGTAAGGGGAACATGATTAGCTGAGTTATATTCGAGTGTTATGCCAGATATTGCATCCATCAGATTATGTTTTGCGTTTGTATATTGTTGAGTTGCCTCAGACTGACCTTGTGCTCCTTTTTTCTTTAGGTGTTCTATAGCCTCGCCAAAATTTCTTTTTGCCTCTGCTAAGAGGTTCTCCGCCTTATGCTTCTTTTCAACGAGCATCTCATTTAACTGCGCAATCAATTTTTCTCTTTCTTCCTCTAACATATTTTTTGATAGTTCATATTTTTCTTTTGCGAGTGTGAGGTCCTCTTTCTCTGACTTCACTTCTTCCATCATCTTAACGAGATCTTCCATCACTGAATCAGGCCTTCCTCTTTCTTTGCCCAGATACATGGTAGCCCTATCAATTATTTCATCTCGTATCCCTAAATCTTGGGCTATCTCGATGGCATGGCTTACACCAGGCATGCCGCTTAGTAACTTAAAGGTAGGTTGCCCCTTTTCTTTATCAAATTCCACAGATGCATTTTGGGCCTTTTTGTTAATCAGGCCATATCTTTTTAATCGTTGGTAGTGAGTAGAGATTGCACTAAGTGAACCTTTTTGTGAAAAATAATCCAGCATGGCCATAGCAAGTGATGCACCCTCGTCCGGGTCTGTGCCTGTCCCTAACTCGTCTAAAATTACGAGGGAATTTCTGTCCGCCCGATCTATAATCTCTTTTAAATGCTCCAAACGGGCAGAGAATGTGCTTAACCCTGCTGAGATATCCTGATCATCTCCAATCTCCGCCAGTATGTTATTAAAAACACTCACAGTACTGCCCTCCTTAGCGGGAATATGCATCCCTGACTGAGTCATAAGGGTGAGAAGACCAATCGTCTTTAATGCCACAGTCTTGCCACCCCTGTTAGGCCCAGAGATGATAAGAATATTTTTTTTGGAATCTATCTTAATATCAATAGGCACTACAGGCTCCAAACTTCCTTCTTTGTTCCCTTTGCTGGATTCAAGATAAAGAGAAAGTAGTATAGGGTTCAAGGCATCTGAAAGGTAGATCATCTTATCTGTGCTAAGGATAGGGCGTATTGCTTTTATAGCCCTACTAAATTCTGCTCTGGCAAAAAGACCGTCAAACCTTTCCATAATCTCTAAACAACTCACAAGTTCATATGAAAAATCAGACACAAAACCTGTAAGCCTTTTTAAAACCTTTTTTTCCTCCTCCTTTTCCCTATCTGTTAATTCAACTAAATAGTTATTTTCCTCCACCACTGCCACTGGCTCTATAAAGCATGTAGAGTGGGTGCTGGAATAACCGTGAACAATTCCTTTAATAACATTTTTCTTTGCGGTTTTAATAGAAATAACATAGCGGCCATCTCTCACAGAAATAATGTTATCATCGCTCGAGGCAAGGCTGCTTAAAATCTCATTAAGCCTTTTCTCTATTACCATTCTTTGGGATACCCTCTGGGATCTTAGAGAAGATAGTAATGGGCTTGCACGATCTGATATTTTCCCATCTTCAGTTATGGATTTAGCAATCTCCTTTGCGAGGATGTCGCATGCTGGAATATCCTTAGCCACATCCCACAAGGAAGGGTATAAATCCCTTGTGCCACGTATCCAACTTTTTACCTGATGAGATATCCCTATAAGATTATGAATAGATAAAAAATTTTTTGCTTCAAGAAAAGCCCCCTTTTTAGAAGCCTTTCGTAACATTGGCCTGAGATCAAACAGGCTCGACAAAGGAACAAATCCTTTAGTACACACGAGCTCTTTCATCTCTGAGACAAGCCTTTGCTCAGACTCGATAGATTCCAGTTTTTGTAATGGTTTAAGCGAAAGACAGTTTGAACGACCTAATGGAGAAGCAGCGTAAGATGATACGATATCGAGCAACCGGTAATATTT
>QMLT01000070.1 GCA_003646875.1 Deltaproteobacteria bacterium | reverse complement strand
TTCTATAATTGTTTATCAAAAGATTTTCTTATACTTAATGTTTGATTATTTAAAATGCATATTGAAAATTCAAGCAAATGTCAACTAATATTCTGAAATTCAGATATAAGGATGAAACAAGAAACTCTCTTCCCAAGAAAATCCTCAGCTATTTTGGTCACAAATTTTCAGTTAAGGAGACATCGGCGTATTTGGCATAGACCTGTTCTCGGGTCAATATAATCCAACCTTCCGATGTTTAGATGCGAGTGGATGACTGCACAGCCTTCCCAAAGATGCACCATGGTATTTATCATGCCCATATAGGCTAAAATGCCTGATATATCTCTTATAGTGTCTCTGCGCAAACCCTGTTATTAATCAGTAACCCCACTATCCTTGGATCTGGCAACCCTGCCATCTTTTTTAGGAAGTTGAATATTAAGGCGCTTCACTCTTCTCCAAAGGGTCTGCCTGCCAATACCTAATTCTCTTGCAGCTGCCTGCCGATTCCAATTGTTTTCCCTTAGTGCCTGTAAAATGAATTCCCTCTCCAGATCAGCCCACTTCACTCTCTTTGAAGAAACAGACTCTTGAGTCCCAGATTCTTTAAATAATCGAGTTGGCTGAAGATAATCCGGCAGGTGTTGGCCCTCAATAAGTCCTCCTTGACAAAGCACAGTTGCGTGTTCAATAATATTTTCTAATTCCCTGACATTACCTGGAAAATCATATGCCATCAAGATAGAGAGCACTTCTTGTGATACGCCTGCCATCTCTTTGCCGCTCAACCTATTGAATCTCTCCAAAAAATGATTAACAAGGAGCGGAATATCCTCTCGCCTTTCCCTTAGAGGGGGAAGCGTTAACGTAACTACATTGATCCTGTAATAAAGATCTTCCCTGAAAAGCCCTTTTTTAATCAGCTCAGTTAAGTCTTTGTTTGTGGCTGCCACAATCCGGATATTGGCATGAACGGTCTTGTTTGAGCCTAATGGTTCATAGGTTTTCTCCTGCAGCACCCTGAGTAGTCTTACCTGAAGATGGGTTGAAAGATCACCTATCTCGTCTAAAAAAAGAGTTCCTTTTTCGGCCGCAGCAATTCTGCCTATTCTATCTGTGCTTGCATCTGTGAAGGCGCCTGCCTTGTGACCAAACAGTTCTGACTCTACCAGAGTATCTGGCAGTGCACCCAGATTAACAATAACAAGCGGTCCTTTACTTCTTGCGCTGAGGGAATGAATAGCCCTTGCAAAAAGCTCCTTGCCAGTTCCACTCTCCCCTTGTAAAAGTACGGTGCTATCGCTTTGAGCAACCTGCTCCAGGATTACAAAGAGTCGGTGCATCTCCCTGCTTTTACTGACTATATCAAAAAATGTATGCCTGCCGGTTAGCTCCTTCCTGAGCTCTTCTACAAGGCTAAGATCCCTGAAGGTTTCAACGCCACCTATTATCCTTCCAGATTCATCTTTAAGGATGGCAGTAGATATGCTGACCGGAATCCGATTTCCATCAGAGGCAACAATATAAATAGATTGGTTGAGAATCTGCTTTCCTGTTTCTATTGTTTGCCTCAAGGCACATTGTTTCTCGCATATATTTGCCCTGAAAACCTCCCAACAATGTCTCCCAACCGCCTCTTCTTTGCCTATGCCGGTAATTTGTTCAGCAGCTCTGTTAAAGGATGTAATTCTCCAGTCAAGATCAACAGTAAAGACACCATCTGCGATACTGTCCAGGATAATAGATGTGTGATCCTTGGGCATTTGGGTTTATTGGGTTTATTGTGTTCAGTTATAACTTTAGCTCACTTTAGGCACTTTAGCCTCATATATACCTGTCTGCGTATTGTCTAACCGGATGGCCATCTAATACATGAAATTGCCTGATTTTTTTTAGGGTAACAGATGAAAACATGCCAATAGGCAGATATATTATCTTTTTTCCTATCCTGGAAGCAAATGATCCACACATAGAAGATGGTGGTGAGGAGGCTACATAAACAACATGCCGTTCAAGGGAATAATCAAGGGCTGCGAGAAGAAGCCTTTCTGGCTTATTTCGTGCAATATCAAAAAATGAATCCTTCCAGATATCATACACTCTCAGTGGAGGAAATGTAAGCATAAATCCACCATACTCACACCTGGATATCCCGGGGCCAATAACTACCTCGCCTGCTGGGGTACTGTAAAAGGCCATATCTGATTCCTGGCTGTTTTCACCCAACCATGTAATCCGCCACGGGAATTTTTCTTTACCTTCTGCATCAGGGAGATCTGGGTCAAAGATAAACACAACTGATCCCACCTTTCCCTTTAGAGGGATATTTTCCCTCACATATATAATGCCCTCTTTCAAATTCCTTAATGTCTCCCTGATATCAATTCCGTCCATCATTGAACTCATAAAGGGAACAACGTGGTAGTTTTCCTCTGACTTCTCCTTTAGCCCCCTTTTTTTAAGATAATTGCCGAATCCCTCTATTACGATATCCTCTGGTTGGTATGAGCATATGGAATAACCCTTGAAGTTCCTTTTCCACTCTCCAGGGAACCGTTCTTTTTGCCTTTTCTTTATGGGCACAGGTACAAGCCTTCTGCGTAACCCTTTGAAATGTCTATGAAATCTGAGCTTTTTTTGATCAAGAAAGAGGTCCTCACCCTTTATACGAAGGACCGGTAATCCAGGCGTCTCTGTCTGCCAGGGGTACTCTGTCGCATTATCCCAGACCTCATATGCAAAATTATCATCCACTGCTCCTCTGGCAGCTATCAGGGTTTGATATAAATCAGGCGTTAGGTATCCGCTTAAGAGGGCATAGTTCCTGACAAACCTGTTAAAAATCCGTAACTGGCTTATAGTCACCTCTTCTTTGTTGTTCTTAACATAATCTTTAGTCGCCTTCTTTATCAATTGATCAATCGCATCCAATCTGTCCGGCTCAGCCATGGCGGGATTCTCCCTGAATTTCTCATAGCGTGCGGCAAAAAAGGGCATCTCTGTCATGATCTCTCTGCTAGAATCCCTATCTAAATGCGCAAGCATGACACCCTCTCTGCTCTTTCTGCCTATGACCGGCACCTGGGGTGTATCAAGGTAGCTTAAGAGGCCCGGAAGATGGGAAAGGCCACCTACAAATAAAACTCTCTTTTCCTCTCCATCCAGTTTCTGAAGATGGTAGGCCATGGTTCGCTCTCTCAATTGATCTTGTTCACCAGGAAGCCCTTTTGGGTAAGCCTTAAGATAGCTCTGACAATATTTCCAGTATCCTATCCTTTTGATAGAATAAGGATCTGGCATGGGTGTCCGATCTAGAGGGTATCCCTCTGTATCCCTGTCTATGAAATAGATAGGGATATTTTTAGAAAGCGCCAACCGAACTGCCTCTATCTGTCCATCGGTTGGCTCCAATGGAAGGTAAATAAAGGTGTGATTATTTTCTTCGTAGTAAACAACTGAAAGGAGGGGTAATCTTTTAACGCCTTCTAATAGTTTCTCAGCAATGGTTGTAGGATATTCAATCGCCACAATCTCTGGTTTAAAGGAAGCAAACTGATTTCTTACCTCAAGTGCAAACTCGACCCTATTATGACAAATAGGAACAAGCCTGACATTTCTCCATTCAAATAGTTCTTTTGTCTCCATACATCTCTAACATGGTAGCAAAATATTCAGCGGCCTTGTCGTCCAGGATCATGGATGCCGCTTTTTTAAGCGCTCGCATAACTCTTTCCTCTGACATCCCTTCGCCTTCCTTAGATATATCAATACTCAATTTTTTCAATGCATATCTGGCAATATTAATTCCATCCCTTACTGTGTATCTTTCCTGAGCTTCATGGGCTACCTGCAGAAAATTAACTACATACTCCAGGATCTGTTCGTCTGCAAAAGGAAGGTTTGTGGACAAAATTAGTCTTTCTTCTTCCCTGTCAGGAAAATCAATAAAAATTTGAGGCTGCAACCTTGAATGAATATATTCGGGAAGATCAAAGGTGCTGGCATCATCGTTCATTGTGGTACAGAGCCGAAAATCAGGATGGGCCTTAATCTTTATTCCAGCTACGATTGATTCCACATAACGACGATTGTCCATCAGTGGTGCCAAAGATGCCCAGCTTTTCTCACTCATCCTGTTTCCCTCATCAATAACTGCTACCCCTCCCTTGATCATGGCAGTAACAATGGAGCTCGCCATATATTTTATCTTTCCCTGATCGCTTATAACTGGGGTGACTATCAGATCCTCTGGCCTTGTATCTATTGTGGCCTGAAAGAGATAGACAGGTTTATTTAGTTGCCTGGCCGCATGATAGGCAAGGGTAGTTTTCCCCACCCCGGGCCTTCCTATAAGGCGTGGGTTGAGGGGAAAATCACCAGAACCCATTACCAGCCATGCCGCCTTGACCTGGGTTACTAACTCCATATTCCCAACCCAATTCATCGGCAATTCATCGGGTTGACTGAGATGCAAGATCACGCCATCTATTGACACAGTTTCCATGATTGATAAAGACGTCCTCGTTTAATCTTTTATGCCTGAATGATGAAAATCTTTCTTTAAAGGCCTAAATTTTCCGCTGTAGCCTTTTACAAAACCAGGCCTTCCATGGCTACAAGATAAATTTCTTCTATTTTTCCGCAGCCTCTCAAATCTTTTTCGCCATATTTTCCATATCTTCCGCTCAGAATAAATATTATGAGATCTCCTATAGCGAATGTCAACTATCCCTTCATCTAATCCTCAAATGCGAGCTCTATCAATCTATCCAATAATTTAGAAAAAGATAACCCGGCTGTCCTTGCTGCCAATGGAAAGATAGAATTTTCTGTCATCCCTGGTATTGTATTTGTTTCCAGGATATACACATCTTTAGCAGTTACTATCATATCTGATCTGGAAAAACTCCTGCAACCAAGTAAACAATGAGCCTTTATGGCAAAGTCTTGAATCTTTTTATAAACATCGCTGGAGATCTGGGCCGGACATATCTCTTGGGATGCCCCAGTCTCGTATTTTGCCGTATAACTAAAAAAGCGATATTTTTCGTGAGGAATAATCTCAACAACTGGTAAGGCCTCCGGTTCTCTGTTGCCGAGAACTGCACAGCTTACCTCCCTGCCTTTGATGTATTCCTCAAGCATTACCTCTGGACTAATAGCAAAGGTATCTTTTATAGCTTCAACGATTTCCTCTTTTTTATAGCATATGCTTAGGCCAATACTCGATCCCTCGTCTACTGGTTTAATTACCACAGGTTTGCCTAAAACAGAGAATATCCTAACTGGGTCAATATCCTGATTCCTAAAAAACAACATTTCTTTAGGCACATTTAGACCAGTGCATCTAAACAATTCCTTGCTTACTGCTTTGTTCATAGCTAAAGCGCTTGCAAGGACACCTGAGCCAACATAGGAAAGATGCAAAAGATCAAGAAGCCCTTGAATAGATCCATCCTCTCCTCTCTTGCCATGGAGAACCAGTAATGCAAGATCAAGATTTTTAGACTCTTCTATTAATCTGAGAAGGTCCCTGCTGGGATCATATCTTTTCACGTCGTATTTATCTTTATCAAGATTATCATATACGTATTGTCCACTTTTCAGGGATATCTCTCTTTCCCGTGACCAACCTCCAGCAATAAGCGCAACTCTAAGTTTACCCATTATCAACCCCATTTAATGAATATAATATAATAAGTTTTTTTTAAAATATCATAAAATATCATAATAAAATAAAATAAAAAAATGAGATAAAAAATTCATTATCACCCATTCTCTAAATAACAAAAAGATTTCTTATTCTTGCTTAGCTTTCCCCAGTGTAATTATCCAACGGTAAGCAAAATTCTTACCTACTTAAAAAGCCATTAACCCTTCCATTTGTAAAAGGAAAAAATCCAAGGAAAAAAACGTGAGGGTTTAAAAAATGAAGCTTTTTAAAGGAAATGGAAGTTTAAATAATTGAATAAACAGACAACTGTTGTCAAATAAAATTCAAAGTCCCTGAATTCAATGATAATTTTTTGATAATATTTATTTTCATGTCCAGTAAGGCTTTCACAGGGATACAAAATATTATTCCCATTGAATCAATATATTACCTCTGTTGAAAACTAAAAACAGGGCTAAAGTAATTTCTCATATAATCGCCTTTGACAGGCATGTTTGTTTTGTTTAATACATTCTGAAATCCCAAAGGCTAATTATACATAATCCGGAACAAAACGGGCGCTATAATTTACCAATACATTGAATATTCTTAGGGAAATCTTTCCTTTGAATTCCATAATTTCTAAGTAGTCTTTTTTTGTATAATTCAAGAATCCCTTATATCATGATGCAGACTTTCTCAGGGATGATCCTGTTTTATGGCCAATTTTCATATATCTACGCCCAAAGAGCATCATAGAATTTTAGATCTTAAAGATATCTGAACTAATAAACGCAAAAACCTTACTATCATCTTTTTAGCATATAAATAACCTGCTCGCATAAAGGTGCCATATGGAAACAGTTTGGAATAATATGAAAACAGTCCTCAAAGATGTAATGGATAACAAGAACTTTTCCCTGTGGGTGAAACCATTGCAGTTTCTTGATGCAGATGAAGACACAATATATCTTGGATGTCCCAATAAATTCTCTCGAAACTGGATGCAGGAAAATTATTCTTCATTCTTTCAGAGTCAACTTTCGAAGATTGGTTGTAATGACCATAAAGTAATCTTTAAGGTCTTGCCACATAAAGAATCAATCAAGTGCAATCATAATGGAGGCAATGGCAATGGAAGACAGTTAATCCTTCCAAATATGCCTAAAAAAATAAGGGCTGGCGAGAAATACTTAAATGCACGCTTTACCTTTAACAAATTTGTTGTTGGAGAGAACAATGAATTTGCATACTCAGTATCAAAGGCATTAGCCAATGGCTCTCATTTCCCTTACAGTTCCCTCTATTTAATGGCCCAAACCGGTTTGGGAAAAAGCCACTTAATCCAGGCCATTGGAAACACAATTCTAAAGAAAAACCCCTCGGCAAAGGTTCTTTATATCACAACAGAGGATTTTACCAATGAGATGATATATGCATTAAGGAATAATTTAATCACTCAATTTAAAAATAAATACCGTAAGGTGTGTGACGTGCTTCTTTTAGAAGGATTACATTTTCTCAGTGGTAAAGAAAAAACACAGATTGAAATCAGCTATACACTTGATTCACTGTTGAATGATAGGAAAATGGTCATATTTACCAGCCCCCTCATGCCAGAAGAAATTCCGAATATGAAAAAGATGCTTATCTCCAGGTTCACCTCTGGTGTAATAACAAGCATTGAAAAACCCAATTTTCAGACACGGCTCAATATCTTAAAACAAAAGGCCCTCGAGCGGGAAATTTCCCTCCCAGAAGATGTAGCCTGCTTCATGGCTGAAAATTTAACGCAGGATGTAAGACAACTTGAAGGAAGTCTTGATTCCCTTAAGGCCATCTCCTTTTTCCTAAAAAAGGAGATAAAAGTGGATCTGGCAAAACAGATAGTTAAACAAATAACTCCTGACAAACATCTTGCGGCAGTCGAGGATATTCAGAAGGTAGTTTGTAAATATTTTAAGATTGACAGAGATGCGCTTAAATCAAAGAGTAGAAAAAAAATTATCACCTATCCACGAAGTATAGCCATCTATCTATGCCGTAGGTATACTGATAAATCCCTGGAATCTATCGGCCATTCCTTCAACCGAAATCATTCGACTGTGTTATATGATGAGGAAAAAATTAAAAAGAATATTAAAGTTGACGATGGCCTGAGAAGGGAAGTAGAATTTCTCTGTCGACAGATCGAAGATAGGATTGCATGATAAAAAAACTTGCCCTTTT
>QMLT01000069.1 GCA_003646875.1 Deltaproteobacteria bacterium | reverse complement strand
GCATAATAGTAAAATCCACGTTGCACGTGTGTCCCGATTTATGGGGGCACGCTGATGCCCCCTATTTATTAAGGGCATGGAGCAAAAAAAGACATACCCATGCTCCCTTACTTTATGCAGGACTTGTTGCGCCTTATTGCCTGACAGATACCCCAACTTATTGAGAAGTTACGATTTTGGCTATAAAAGGAATCGAGCGGGTGGGACTTTTCGAGTTTTTGACAATTTCAGCTGAACTGGATAAAAAAATTGAAGCATATCGAATTACTATAATTTAACAGAATTATGCCATGCATTGAATTAACAAGAAGAGGATTTTGCAAATTAATAGGCTTCTTTTGCCTGTGCGGATCCCTTTTAATCATTCATAGAGTTTTGCCTCACGCAAAAAAGATTCCTCTTAAACAGAAGGGAGGTGGTGGCATGCAGCTACCTGATCCGAAAACAGATGGAGATGTGTCTCTTGAAATGACAATCCATCAAAGAAGAACTGTTAGATCCTTTCATGGCACGTCCCTTACCCTCACGCAACTTTCCCAGTTACTCTGGGCAGCCCAGGGAATTACAGAGCCAGAAGGATTTAAAAGAGCTGCGCCGTCTGCCGGGGCATTGTATCCTATGGATATTTACGGAGCGGTTGGAGGAGATTGTATTGAACGATTAAATCCTGGGGTTTATTTATATAAATCTGCAACCCATTCCTTTTCCCTCATCCAGGAGGGAGATGTGAGAAGGGATATTGCAATGGCATCATTGGGGCAGATGTGGATGTCTTATGCCCCGATTACCTTTGTTATTACTGCAGAATACAGTCGAATTATGGGTAAATATGGCCAGAGGGGAGTGAGGTATGCAATGATTGAAGCAGGACATATAGGGCAGAATATCTTTCTTCAATCGCTGGCTTTAGGACTGGAAGCAGGGATTGTGGGAGCTTTTGAGGATCAGAAGATTATTCAGGTTATGGGGATTAAAAGCACCCATGAACCCCTCCTTCTTATGCCAGTTGGATATGAGAAGTAGATAAATAAGGGTCCAGCGCCCAGCCTCCGGCCAGTAGACCTACGTCCCGGAAGGCAAACAGACCTCTGGATGCGTGCAGCGCAACCTGCCTGACCCGATCTAATCTGGGCGCAGGTAGACGCACAGGCAAGTGTCAGCCTTTTTTTAACTATAAACTGAATCTTTACTTTATGGCTTGAAATCTTTCGGATATGGAGGTAATTTACACCCCTATGAAATGACTGAGGAGCTTAACAATGTATAAAAGAGTTCTTTGCATACTGGTTTCATTCATTTTTCTCTGCCTTTTTCCGGGCAGCGATGATGTACAATCTAAAGTAAAGGGAGGTAAAAAAATGGCGATCACAATTACAAGCGCTGCCTTTACCGAAGGCAGTATCATCCCACGGGAATATACCTGCGATGGGGAAGATATTTCTCCTCCTCTGGCATGGGCTGGTATTCCCGAGAACGCAAAGAGTCTTGCCCTTATCTGCGATGATCCTGATGCGCCAATGGGCACATGGGTACATTGGGTGCTCTTTAATATACCGGCACACATAATGGAGTTGTCCGCTAAAATACCGTCTGAAAAGATAATTCAAAATGGTGCAAAACATGGCATAAATGATTTTCGGAAAATAGGTTATGGGGGACCATGTCCTCCTGGTGGCACACATAGATATTATTTCAAGCTCTATGCCCTGGATACAGAAATCAATGCAGAGGCTGGAATTACCAATATAGAATTGCTGAAAAAAATGGAAGGGCATATTTTGGCTGAAGGTCAGTTAATGGGAAGGTATTCAAGGTAAATTGATTTTCATACGATCCACTGTTTGAGAAGAAATTTGACTGTCGTATTCACAACAATGGGAATGCTATCCCTGTGCGGCCCTGTAATAGTATAGGGCCAATTGTGAGACTGCATGCTAAAAGACTTTAAACCCCTTAAGACCTATTTTATCGAGAATAGGATAGCCCTCATTATTGGACTCACCAGCCTTTTATTTGTAGACACTCTCCAGCTTTTTATCCCCAGAATCATTAAAAAAGCAATAGATTCCTTAACTATTGGCCAGGCAAGTTCTGTGCTGCTCATCAAGTACGCACTGTTAATAGTGGGAATGGCAATTACTATGGCAATCTTTAGATACATCTGGCGGTATTTCGTGTTTGGTCACTCCAGGAGGGTGGAAAAGGCCTTGAGAAATAGAATTTACAAACATCTGCAGACACTTTCCATTTCCTTTTACTGGAGGACAAAGACCGGTGACTTGATGGCGCGTGCTGTAAATGATATTGATGCTGTGAGGATGGCTTCAGGAATGGGGTTAGTGGCCCTAACCGATGGATTTGTGCTTGGCCTGGCCACGATTGGTTTTATGTTATATATAAACATAAAATTAACTCTCATTTCCCTCATACCCACACCTTTTATCTTCTATTTTACCCTTATTATTACCCGCAAAATGGGAAGGGAATTTAAGCAAGTACAACAGACATTCTCTGAATTAACAGAGTCAGTCAGGGAGGCATTCGCCGGAATCAGGGTCATTAAGGCCTATAATCGCCAAGCATGGGGATATAGCAGAGTAAAGGAAAAGGGAGAGACATATATCTCCAATAATCTTGATCTTGCCAGGACCCTCGCTATATTTTTCCCGATGATGACATTGTTTACCAATCTTGGACTCGCTGTAGTTATCTGGATTGGGGGACGGCTCACTATTCTGGGGAATATTACCACTGGTGACTTTGTAGCATTTATTAGTTATCTCAATCTTCTAACATGGCCTATGATGGCGCTTGGTTGGGTTACGAACTTGATCCAGAGAGGTTCTACATCAATGAGGAGGATAAACGACATATTGGATGAGGTTCCACAGATTACCAATAAAATAACAAATCCATTCAGAGGAGTTATTAGAGGCAAGGTGTGCCTCAAGGGTTTAACATTTTACTACCCAGAGGAAAAGGTCCCTGCCTTAAAAGATATAGATCTCAGAACAGAGGCTGGACAGACTGTAGCAATTGTGGGCCCGGTAGGGTCAGGCAAGAGCACACTCCTTCAAATAATACCCAGGCTCGTTGAGACAGAAAGGAATATGGTGCAGATTGATGAAATACCTATCCATGATATAGACCTAAAAAAATTAAGGGCATCTATCGGTTTTGTGACCCAGGAGACCCAACTTTTTTCTGATACCATCTTTAACAATATAATCTTTGGTCGAGAGGGAGTAGGCGAGGACCTTATGAAAAATATCCTTGATGTCTCTCAATTGGCAGTCGATATTAATTCTTTCCCCAAGGGCATTCACTCCCTTTTAGGGGAACGAGGAATAACTTTATCAGGAGGTCAGAGACAGAGGCTGACTATAGCAAGGGCGCTTGTCTCCAACCCCCCGATCCTGATTTTGGATGACGCCCTTTCTCAGGTAGATACCAGGACTGAAGCTACTGTATTAAACCGTATCCTTGAAATGAGACAGGGAAAAACGAATATAATTGTTTCTCATAGGCTTTCAACGATTAGAAGAGCGGATATTATTTATGTGCTTAAGGATGGTAGATTGGTAGAAAAGGGTGATCACACTAACCTACTGGAAGCAAGGAGCGAATATGCAAGGCTTTACGAAAGACAGCAATTGAGTGAGGAATTGGGAGGGGAGTAATAATCTACCGCAAAGACGCAAAGGACGCAGAGTTGAATGATTTTTAAAAGATTTTTTACTTTCCGCCCTCCTTGCCCCGTTAAATTCACGATAGTGACAGCGAAGCGTATTTCACTAGGGTCAGCGAAAAGTAAAAAGACTAAACCTCAGCGATCTCTGCGTCTCAGCGGTGAATGTGTATGAAAAGGAAAAATAGCAGTGCATTTTGACTATGGATATATGGAAGAGGGCCAGCTTGGCAAGCCTTACAATATGGGTCTTTTAAAAAGGTTAATCCCCTATGCAAGGCCTTATAAGAAAATTCTTTTCCTCGCTCTCATCTTAACGCTTGTAATCACCCTTTTTGATCTTTCTATCCCCTATCTTCCCAAGATTGCCATAGACAGGTATATATTGTCTTTCTGGTATCCAGTTAACCATAGGAGACTGTCTGCTGGCTTGGCAGAGGAGTTTAGGGAGAAATATGGCCACATTGTGAAGATGACAAAAAGAGCTGGATTAGGGTTTCTCTCAAGCTCAAAGCTCAAACAAATTGACCCTGTGGATCTCAGACAATACCAGGAGCAGGAGATAATTTCCCGGGAACGATTTTATAGGATTTCGGTTAAGAAAAGTGATCGACACAGGTTAGTTATTAATAAAAAGGCAATACAAGGTGAAGGTCCTTATCTTTATATACCTGTGAAAGCATTGAAAAATACCTCTTACGATACATTAATAAAATTAAGACATAGAGACCTTAACGGTGTATTGCTCATTGGAGTGTTTTTGCTTTTTTTGATCGGTGGGTCCTTTTTCTTGAATTATTGGGAATATTATCTTTTAGAGAAATCCGGTCAGAATATGATGCAGGATATTAGAATGGAGCTTTTTGACCGGATTCAGGGTCAGTCAATTCGGTTTTTTGACCGAAATCCAGTAGGAAGACTGGTTACCAGAACAACAAATGACATCGAAAATTTAAATGAGATGTTCAAATCAGTTCTCATCACTGTATTTAAGGACATATTTCTCCTCTCAGGTATTATAGTCGTCTTGCTACATCTGAACTGGCGCCTGGCTCTAATCTCCTTTATTCTTCTCCCATTTGTATTTGGGTTTACATTGTTTTTCAGCAGGCAGGCAAGAGAGGTATTCCGGGAAATAAGAAAAAATATTGCTGCAATTAATGCGTTTCTCCAGGAGAGAATCTCTGGAATTCGTATTATTCAGCTTTTTGTCCAGGAAAAAATGCAGCTTGGACGCTTAAAGGATCTAAATGAGAAAAATTACCGTGCAAGCATGAGACAGATCAAGATTTTTGCTGTATTCATGCCTTCAATGGAGGTTTTTTCCTCTGTGGCTATAGGTCTCCTGCTCTGGTATGGAGGCGGAAAAGTTATATCCGAACAACTCACTCTGGGCGCTCTTGTAGCCTTTATAGGGTATATCCAGATGTTTTTTAAGCCCATAAGGGATATTTCAGAAAAATATAATATAATGCAATCTGCCATGGCCTCGATGGAGCGGATATTCGGGCTTATGGATCAAAAGGAGATAATTCAGGAACCAGAGATACCTAAGAGACCGGTGAAGGCTGAAGGCCATCTTCAGCTAAAAAACGTTTCTTTTGCCTATGAGAAGGCCTTCCCTGTCCTCACCGACGTTTCCTTTGAGATTAAGCCAGGTCAGGTGGTAGCCCTGGTTGGCATAACAGGGTCAGGAAAGACGACTATAATACATCTTATTGAGAGATTTTATGAATTTGAAACAGGAAACATCCTTTTAGATGGCCTTGATATCAGAGAGTGGCGGATAGAGGAGCTACGTTCCCAAATAGGCCTCGTTATGCAGGATGTGTTTATTTTTGCTGGTAGTATTGCAGAAAATATATCACTGGGGGATAAAAAGATACCAAAAGAAGTCCTGGAAGAGGTTTCCAGGCAGGCAAATGCCTATCAATTTATAAAACGCCTTTCAGGGGGCTTTGATCATGAGGTAAAAGAAGGGGGCGTGACCCTCTCCGGTGGTCAAAAACAGCTCCTGGCCCTGAGCAGGGCATTGGCCTACAATCCAACTCTTCTGATTTTGGATGAGGCTACCTCCAGTGTTGATCCTGAGACAGAGCGTTTGATTCAAGACTCTATTCTTACGCTTTCAAGAAGGCAAACTACCCTTATTGTTGCCCACAGACCATCAACCATTCAGCAGGCGGACAGAATTCTTGTTATGCATCATGGGCATATTGTGGAGCAGGGAACGCATAAGGAGTTAATGACCCTGGGAAATATTTATTTTCGTCTTAACCAATTACGTGAAGGAAATCTATAAAAGGGGACGTCTATTAGAAGTAAAAAGAAGCGAGGAAAATCTTCTGAATATCGATACCGTTTATGGGGTACTGATGCATCTGGGCTCTGTAGCGAAGTAATTGTGCCCCCTTACCCCAAGTATGGTTTGTGGCGATGCGTAACAGCATTCCCCATGTCAAATCCTACTAAGAAGATATATTTCAAGAGGATAAAAAAATGAGTTTCCTGCAAGGGTTAGAAGGGGAATAAGTTATCCCTGGCTGGGGGGTGAATTCTCAAGTAGCAATTTTAATCTCTTGAGAAACTCGCCTTTTTCTACGAAACCTATAGCCCTTAGCCTCATTTCTTCAACACCTTGACCGTTTATAAAAACTGCTGTTGGAATACCCCTGATCTGGTATTTTCTCATTATATCATCATGAAATGGCTGAGACCTGGTCAGGTCTAAACGCATGGTAATCACATTACGGCTTAGTTTTATCACCTCAGGATCTGTAAATACTTCCCTTTCCATTGCCACACAGGGGCCGCACCAGTTAGCATAGAAATCAATAATCATCGGTTTTTTTTCTTCCGCTGCCTTTGCAATAATGGACTGATTGTATGGAATCCATTCGATTTTTCCCACGTCTTGGGTTGAGAGCGTTAGATAGATGATTCCACTCACTACTAAGATAATTCCCACGGCCTTTTTGAAATAGGGAAAAATTTTGAGCTTCTTTCCTGTTGTATCAAGCCAACCGAGATGGATACCTGCTGCTACAGATACTCCGACCAGAAGCCAGTGCTTTGCAAAAAGCTGTGATAGCAAAGGACTTATCATAAAGGCTGCCATACCGAGGAGAACCCAGCCCATCAACTTTCGTATCCAAAGCATCCAGTCTCCTGATTTGGGTAATCTGGCTATAGCCCCTGAAAAAATAGCCAAGACCGAGAGAGGAAGTCCCAGGCCTATGCTAAGGGTAAAGAGATAAAGAAAACCAACAAAGGGATCCCCCCTTTGTCCTACATAGACCAAAAGCCCCAGTATAAATGGGCCGAGACAGGGAGCGGCTACTATTCCCAGTGTCAATCCCATAAAGAATGTTCCGGAGAAGCCAGCGTAATTCTTTGATGCTATCCGTGTCAGCCAAAAAGGCAGCCTAAGGTCCCACAGCCCAAAAAAACTCAGAGCCATAGCAACCATTACGCCTGCTACAAAGATCAAGACATAAGGACTTTGAAGTGCAAAGCCGAGCATACCCCCTGATAAAGCGGCTGAAAGACCCAGCAAAGAATTGGTTATGGCCAGGCCAAACATATACAATATCCCATGAATGATAATATGGCCTTTTATCTTCTCGCTCTTTCCACCGAAATAAGAAACAGTTATGGGGATAAGGGGATAGACACAGGGTGTAAGATTTAGAGCAAGGCCCCCTAACAAAATTGCCACCAGGGTAAACCAGATGCTGGCAGGTGCTGCTCCCTCTTGCGAAACAGTCTTTGTATCTGAAGCCGTTTTTACTGTAACAATAACATGATGCCCTTGATCTAAATTTTGGGCATCTTCCTTATAGAGGGCTGGCTTGTACAGATTGTGAGAGTTATATGGATTGACTAAACGTGGCAAAGTTTCTGTAGACTGAGAAAAATCTTGAGAGTGGGTGGCATCGGTTGTAACCGAAGAGAACCATATCAATATAAAAAAAGCTAACAGAAATGCCATTCTCAGCTTTCCCCATCGTCGGTTGAACATACCTACCCCCATACATAGTTTTCAATCATAAATGGCGCTCGGAGAACTTAAGATTAAAAACAAAAGAAATCAAGCCTTAAATGTAATATTTATCGAAATTTATCTCTATCGCCTTTTTCTATAATGGATTGATAACTTCTCCATAAGTTGGGGCAGCATTTTAAAAAATGCGGCATATCATTTAAAAATGATTTTGACAGATTTATTAAAATGATACAAGATATTAGATATTT
>QMLT01000068.1 GCA_003646875.1 Deltaproteobacteria bacterium | reverse complement strand
TGTGACCGGTGTCGTCACCCTTCCAGAGGGAGTAGAGATGGTTATGCCTGGTGATAATGTCTCTTTGGAGGTAAACCTGATAACCTCGATAGCGATGGAAAAGGAGCTCCGCTTTGCTATTCGTGAAGGCGGTAAAACAGTTGGCGCTGGAGTAATAAGTGAGATAGTGGAATAAGGTTATACATATGAGGGATATTATTACATTAGCTTGCGTGGTGTGTAAGCACAGAAATTACACTACAACAAAAAACAAAAGAAGAACACCAGATAAATTGCAGTTCAAGAAGTATTGTCCATTTTGCCGTACCCATACCCTTCATAAAGAAACAAAATAGCGTGGGTTTGTTGAGTTCAGGGTAAATAATTAACACAGTAAACACAATAAACACATGTAACGCAGGCCAGTAGCTCTAACGGTTAGAGCACCGGACTCCAAATCCGGGTGTTGGGGGTTCGAATCCCTCCTGGCCTGCCATTTTGAAATAATTTTCTTATTAATTGATGGGTTTTTTATGTAACATTGGTTTTTTAAGAATATCTTATTGATTATGAAAAAAAAGAAGGCACATAAAAAAAGAAAAGCCAGTAAAAAAATAAATGCAATGCCAGAGAACAGCAATTCTAAACAGGGAAAAGCAGGTGGGCACATTGCTCCAGAAAAAGAAAATCTTCAACCAGCGCCGTTAAAAAAGGATGTGTATAAGAAAGCAGATAATAGCCTATTTGTACTCAAAAGATATTTTATAGTTGCTCGACAATTTTTGTTTGATGCTAAAGTAGAACTTAAAAAAGTAACATGGCCTACAAAAAAGGAGCTTATATCCACTACAGCAGTAATTATAGTATTAGTTATCTTAATTGCCTTTTTTTTGGGTGTCGTAGATTTAGGTTTAGTAAAGATTATAAAGAATGTAATTAAATAAGTGTTTAAAACTCAGGTATTGGTGTGAAGCTAAACTGGTATATTGTTCATACATATTCTGGATTTGAAAACAGGGTAAAATTGGCCTTACAAGAGAAAGTTAGGTCCTTGGGGAAGGAGGAGTTCTTTGGTCAGATAATAGTACCTACTGAGCAGGTTGTCGAATTAGTCAAAGGAAAGAAAAAAACATCTTCTCGAAAATTCTATCCCGGCTACATTATGGTTCAGATGGCATTGACTGATGAAACGTGGCACATAGTACAAGATACACATAAGGTCACAGGATTTTTAGGTGGAAAGATGAAACCTGTTCCAGTTTCTGACGAGGAGGTACAAAGAATTCTCACCAGAATGGAGGACGGAAAGGAAAGGCCAAAACCAAAATTCCTTTTTGAAGAAGGTGACGAAGTGAGGGTGATTGATGGTCCATTTAATAATTTCAATGGAATGGTGGAGGAAGTAAAGCCAGATAAGGCTAAGTTAAAAGTTTTAATAAGTATTTTTGGTCGCTCAACACCAGTTGAGCTTGATTTTGTTCAGGTTACAAAAATATAGAAGGAAAAATATATGGCAAAAAAGGCTATTGCAACAATCAAATTACAGGTAAAGGGTGGACAAGCCAACCCTTCGCCACCAGTAGGACCTGCATTGGGGCAACATGGTGTTAATATAATGGAGTTTTGTAAAACGTTTAACACACGAACACAGAATCAGGAGGGTATGATTATTCCTGT
Source organism: Deltaproteobacteria bacterium (assembly GCA_003646875.1). Lineage (GTDB taxonomy): Bacteria > Desulfobacterota > DSM-4660 > Desulfatiglandales > B25-G16 > B33-G16. The sequence goes on along the minus strand of QMLT01000068.1, from coordinate 6,330 downwards.
AGTGATAACGGTATACACAGATAAATCATTTTCATTTATAACGAAAACACCACCTTCTTCTGTCCTTTTAAAGCAGGCCGCAAATATCGCAAAGGGGTCCTCTGATCCAAGGAGAGAGAAAGTGGGAACTGTAACCAGGAACCAGGTAGAGGAGATAGCTAAATTAAAATTTAATGATCTGAGCGCTGTTGATTTACAAGGGGCATTAAAGATCATTGAGGGTACCGCCCGAAGTATGGGAATCACTGTTGAGAATTGAGAAAGTAATTAAATTTAGGAAGATAAAATGCCCAAGAGAGGAAAAAAGTATATCGAGGCCAATAAAAAAGTAGATAGGTTGAAAAAATATACCTTTAAAGAGGCTATTGAATTAGCAATAGATAGTTCATATGTGAAATTTGATGCCTCGGTAGACATATCCGTTCGATTAGGTGTTGATCCTCGTCATGCAGATCAGATGGTAAGAGGTACAGTTTCTCTTCCTCATGGCATCGGGAAGCCAACGAGGGTAGTCGTTTTTGCTAAGGGAGAAAAGGAAAAAGAGGCAATAGAAGCTGGCGCTGATTTTGTTGGGGCTGAGGATCTCTCAGAGAAGATCCAAAACGGTTGGCTTGAATTTGATAAGGCTGTTGCTACTCCAGATATGATGGGCATAGCAGGTAAATTAGGTCGTATTTTAGGTCCAAGAGGTATGATGCCTAATGCAAAACTAGGCACTGTAACCTTTGATGTAGCCAAGGCCGTCACAGAACTTAAGGCAGGAAAAATTGAGTTTAAGGTGGATAAGGCAGGAATCGTACATGCCTCTATAGGGAGGGTATCTTTCGGTACAGATAAGCTCTTACAGAATACCGCATTTTTTCTTGATACTATCTTACGGTTAAAACCACCATCCAGCAAGGGAACCTATCTGAAAAACATAACTATATCAACAAGTATGGGGCCAGGCATTAAATTAGATACAACTAACATTCGAGATCTTCTCAAGTAACGGCGAGTAAGAAAAGTAAATGTTTTATCCCCCCAAAATTTTTCTCTCAAGATGACTTCAATGAGTAAAGGATAGAGGAGGTGATGTAATCTTTGGACAGAAATGAAAAGAAAAAAATTGTAAGCGACTTACATCAAAGGTTTGGAAAGGCTTACGGAACCTTTTTGGTTGATTACCAGGGCTTAAACGTTGATGAACTTACCAAACTGAGACATAAGCTAAGAGAGGAAGATATTGAATTTCAGGTTGTAAAGAATAGGCTGTTATTAATCGCATCTCAAGGCACAGAGGTAGACGTTTTGAAAGATTATGTCGTGGGTCCTTGCGCTTTAGCCATAACATATGATGATGTAGTGAGCCCTGCCAAGGTTTTAACAAAATTTATGCAAGAGCATAAAGCATTAGAGATAAAGATTGGTCAAATAAATGGTAAAGTTATTGAATTGTCTGCCATTAAAAGATTGTCCCAGCTTCCTTCAAAAGAGGTTCTTCTTTCAAAGCTTCTTTTTTCTCTTTCTGGCGCACACACTTCTTTTGTTCGATTATTATCTGAGATGCCTCGAAGATTAGTTAATGTTTTAGAAGCCCTAAAAAGACAAAAGGTATAAAGATTAAATAGATTGGTTTGATTTGTTCCAAAATTGATCTATTCGGTAAAACAAACGAGATAATTTTAACAAAGAGGAGATTAGGTAGATATGGCAACCAAGATAAGCAAAGATGATGTAATTGAATTTATTTCCAATATGACGGTCTTAGAACTGTCAGAATTAGTAAAAGAGCTTGAAGCCAAGTTCGGTGTTTCAGCTGCTGCCCCGGTAGCAGTAGCAACTACTGCCCTTGAAAAAGATGAAAAGGCAGAGGAGGAAGCAGAAAAAACAGAGTTTGATGTGGTGCTGACAGGAGTGGGTGATAAAAAGATTCAGGTGATTAAGGTTGTTCGGTCTGTCACAAATTTAGGGTTAAAAGAGGCCAAGGAGTTGGTTGATGGCGCTCCCAATAAGGTAAAAGAGGGTGTTTCAAAAGAAGATGCGGAGAACATAAAGAAACAGCTTGAAGAAGCTGGGGCTATCGTAGATATAAAATAGACCTTAACCATGACAATTTTCTTTTGTTATGGCCATTTCATTTTTGGTATCCAGCTATAGAGTAATACTTACCCTGTAAAAAGAAAACCTGGTCATCTCTGGTTGGTTGAACAGACCACTACAGTTGAGCAGGTTTTAACGCCTGGCGTAAATTTTAAAAAGACTTAAAAGGAGATCGTAGTGTGAACAAGGAAGATAGTGCAGATTTTTATCCGAGGAAAAACTTTGCGAGAATAAAAACTATTCTTGATATACCAGATCTTATAGATGTGCAAAGAGATTCCTATGAACGTTTTTTGCAACAGAATGTTCCACCTGAAAAGCGTAAAGATATTGGACTTCAAGGGGCATTCAAGAATGTGTTTCCAATTCAAGATTTGAATAAGACATGTTCCTTGGAGTTTGTGAGATATTTTTTTGAAGATATAAAATACAATGAGGAGGAATGCCTTAAAAAGGGAATGACCTATGAAGCCCCGACTAAGATAGTTGTTCAACTGTTGGTGTTTGATTTTGATGAAATTACTGGCAGCAAAAATATTCGGGATATTAAGGAGCAGGAGATCTATTTTGGCACCTTGCCAATGATGACTGAGAGAGGAACCTTTATTATTAATGGTGTAGAGAGGGTGGTTGTAAGTCAGCTTCACCGGTCTCCAGGTGTCTTTTTTGATAATGGGAACGGAAAAACACACCCAAGCGGGAAACCTCTTTATTCTGCCAGAATTATTCCCTTGCGGGGTTCCTGGATTGACTTCGAATTTGATGCCAAGGACATACTTTTTGTAAGAATTGATAGGAGAAGAAAATTTCCGGCGACCATCCTTCTCAAGGCCTTTGGCTATAGTGAAGAAGAAATTTTACGCAATTTTTATAAGATAGAGAAGATCGTAGTTGATAAAGACTCCTTTAGCTGCATCTTAGACCTCAATACTCTTCAAGGCCAAAAGATACCCGAAGATATTATTGACCAAAAAACCGGAACGGTTATAGGGAAAAAAGGTGAGAGATTTAGCAAGAAACTGTACAAGAAAATTGTTGATATCGGTTTAAAAGAAATACCGGCAAATTCAAATTACCTTCAGGGAAGGATTGCCGCCCATGATATAGTTGACCCCCAGACGGGAGAAGTATTAGTAAGAACAAATCAAGCCTTTGATCAAGAGAGTGTAGAGCTTATACAGAATAAGGGAATTAGAGAGATTGAATTATTAATTTTAGATTCGCCGGAGGTTAGCAAATCAATAAGAAACTCGATGCTTTTGGACAAAGTTGTAACCACTGATGATGCTATTTTGGATATTTACCGAAAGTTAAGGCCGACGAGCCCACCAACACAAGAGATGGCCAATGCCTATTTTCATAACCTCTTTTTTAATCCTTCTACCTATGATCTTTCTCAAGTAGGCCGCTTGAAAATGAATTACAGACTCAACCAACATATCCCCCTTGAGGTATGCACACTAAGAAAAGAGGATATAATAGAGACACTTAAAGAACTGGTAAATTTGAATGTGAAAGAAGGCACAGTTGATGATATAGATCATCTGGGAAATCGTAGAGTCAGGTCAGTTGGGGAATTATTAGAAGAAGGATATAGGATTGGATTGGTTAGGATGCAAAGGGCAATTGAAGAGAGAATGAGCCTGCAAGATGTTGATACATTAATGCCTCGTGATTTAATTAATTCTAAGCCTGTTTCAGCTGTCATCAATGAATTTTTTGGATCAAGTCAGTTGTCCCAGTTTATGGACCAAACTAATCCACTGTCAGAGATAACTCATAAAAGGCGCTTGAGTGCACTTGGCCCTGGAGGATTAACCAGGGAGAGGGCCGGATTTGAGGTTAGAGATGTACATCCAAGTCATTATGGTCGAATATGCCCTATTGAAACTCCTGAAGGGCCAAATATTGGTTTGATTGTCTCTTTAAGCACCTTTTCCCATGTCAACGATTTTGGTTTTATAGAAACACCCTACAGGAAAGTTGAAGATGGTGTTGTTTCAGCGAACATAGAGTATTTAACAGCTATGGATGAAAAAGAATACCCCATCGCTCAAGCTAATGAGCCACTTGATTCTGAGAGTCGTTTTGTGAGGGATATTGTAGCCGCCAGAAAGGGTGGTGAAGCCTGTTTAGTCTCTGCTAACGAAGTGAAATATATGGATGTTTCTCCAAACCAGTTAGTAAGTGTCGCTGCATCATTAATTCCTTTCTTAGAGCATGATGATGCGAATAGGGCCCTGATGGGCTCCAATATGCAGAGGCAGGCCGTGCCACTTTTGCAACCTAAGTCTCCACTTATTGGGACAGGAATTGAAAAAGTTATAGGAAAGCATTCAGGTGTAGCTGCGATAGCCCGGAAAGATGGAACTGTTGAAAGCGTGAGTGCCTCCCGTATAGTTATTCGACCAGAGAGAGAGGAGGATGGCGTTGAGATTTACAAGTTATTAAAATTTAGACGCTCGAACCAGAGCACCTGTTATAATCAGAAGCCAATTGTAAAAAAAGGGGATAGAGTTAGAAAGGGACAAATTATTGCAGATGGTCCAGCAATGGAGCAAAGTGAACTTGCCTTAGGAAGGAATGTCACAGTAGCCTTTCTTTCCTGGGGTGGCTATAATTTTGAAGATGCAATTTTAGTAAGCGAGAGGTTAGTACAGGAAGATGTATTTACCTCTATCCATATAGAAGAGTTTTCTGTTTTGGCAAGAGACACAAAACTTGGGCCAGAAGAAATTACTCGGGATATACCGAACGCAGGAGAAGAGGCCCTCAAGAAGCTTGACGAAAGCGGTATTATCCGGTTAGGCGCTGAAGTAAGCCCTGGCGATGTTTTGGTTGGAAAAATTACTCCTAAGGGGGAGACTCAATTGTCGCCAGAAGAGAAGCTTCTCCGTGCTATTTTTGGCGAAAAGGCAGGTGATGTTAAAGATACCTCATTACGGGTGCCGCCTGGTGTAGAAGGTATAGTAATCGATGCGAAGGTATTCTCTCGTAAAGGCGTGGAGAAAGATGAAAGGACAAAAGCCATTCAGGCTGAAGAGATCAGTCAATTATCAAAAGACAAAAAGGATGAAATCGAGGTTATAGAAAGAAATGCTCGAGAGAAATTGACTTCTCTGTTAGAAGGAAAACATCTTAAATCAGATTTAAGGCACAAAGCTACCGGTAAGATTTTATTGGCAAGAGGTCAGGTTATTGATCATGAATTTTTAAAGAACGTTCCTGTAGATTCCTGGCAAGGTGCGAATATCAAGGCCGACATGGAAGTGATTGAGAACATGGAATCAGTGGTATTAATGTATCAACAGCAGATAGAAAAATTGGAGGAGCTTTTTAAAGAGAAGATAAAGAGGTTAGATATTGGCGATGAATTATCGCCCGGGGTAATTAAACTGGTAAAGGTATTTGTGGCTGTCAAGCGAAAACTATCTGTCGGTGACAAGATGTCCGGTCGTCATGGAAATAAGGGCGTCATATCCGTAATACTTCCTGTAGAAGATATGCCCTATTTTGCTGATGGTACACCAGTAGATATAGTTTTGAATCCTCTTGGTGTTCCTTCCAGAATGAATGTGGGACAGATTTTAGAGGCGCATCTTGGTTGGTCTGCGTATGAGCTTGGTAAACAGATACGAGTATTGATGGAAAACATTAAAAGTAAAAGCGAAGTAAGAGATAAATTGAAGGAAATCTATTCTAAAGAATATGATCAGATTTTTGCTGGTGTCTCGGATGAAGAGATCAAGGCCAAACTTGATTACATAAAAGATGGTGTACATATGGCTACACCTGTTTTTGATGGGGCTCAAGAAGAGGAAATAATTGAGTGTTTACGCGAGGCAGGTTTACCTGTGAGCGGGCAAGTGGTTTTGTATGATGGTAGAACAGGTGAACCTTTTGATCGCCATGTAACGGTAGGTATAATGTATATGATGAAACTTCATCATTTGGTAGATGATAAGATCCATGCTCGATCCATTGGCCCCTATTCTCTAGTTACTCAGCAGCCTCTTGGCGGTAAGGCCCAGTTTGGAGGTCAGCGCTTGGGCGAGATGGAGGTCTGGGCAATGGAATCTTATGGAGCGGCATATTCTTTACAAGAGTTTTTGACTGTCAAATCGGATGATGTCGCTGGTCGGACACGGATGTATGAAAAGATTGTAAAGGGAAACAATTTTTTAGAACCAGGGCTACCAGAGTCCTTCAATGTTTTGGTAAAAGAACTGCAGAGTCTCGGTTTAGAAG
>QMLT01000067.1 GCA_003646875.1 Deltaproteobacteria bacterium | reverse complement strand
TATTGGGTGCTGTGGCAAAAGTACTTGGGGTTGTTTCAATGGAAAGCCTCATTGAGGGCATCAAGACTGATGTGCCAGCTCACACAGAAGATAATGCCGCTGCTGCTAAAGAGGCGTATGAAACCGTAAGCGCGGTGGTCAAATTATAACTATTTAATTTACACGCCCTCGCCTCGTCCGACACTGCGGGACGGGCGGGTCACTTATCTCCGATAAAACAGCGGGGAAATATTGGTTTTGCAAGAAGATTCATAGACTTGTCATAAATCGTTTGTGGTTTGCATTTTCAAGATCTCTAAATAAAAGATTACCTTCCCGGCGAATATTTTCTTGTATAGGTGTTGATTGTGGTTAATTGGGCACAGGTATTTGTAAATTCGGGTATCACTGGCAGCCTGTATCTCATAGGGGCAGTTGGTTTAACCCTGACATATGGTCTATCAAAATTCCCTAACTTTGCGCATGCGGAATTTATTACCTTAGGCGCCTTTTTTGGCTATATTGTCGCTGAACCCTTAGGCTTAGGCCTGCCGCCATCTTTAATCGTAGCCTTCCTCGTCACAGGCTTAGTTGGCTTGTTATGTTATCGAGTTATTTTCCAACCATTAAGTAAAAAAGGTGCGACCCTCATTCATCTTATGGTTGCATCAATAGCCCTGGGACTGGTCCTCAGGTATTCTATTGGGTCCATCTGGGGATGGGAGCCATTGTATTTTAAGACTTCTTGGCCAAGCTTTGATATTGGCATCATAAGGATTACAGGTCTTTGGATATGGCTCATATTCGTTGCTATCACGCTCTCTATTATCATGCATCTCATCCTTGTGCATACCAGAATAGGGAAAGCTATCAGAGCAACCAAAAGCAATCCAGAGCTGGCCCTGGCTTCAGGGATAAATATTAATAGGGTGATTTTAGTGACCTGGTTTATTGGGGCTGGCCTTGCTGCTGTTGCTGGCATATTCCGCGCAGCAAATACCCAAATCTGGCCCATGACAGGTTGGGACATCATATTACCTATATTTGCCGTTGCCATTTTGGGAGGGATTGGGAATTTTTATGGCTCGATTGTAGCGGCTTTTATTATTGGATTAGCCGAAAATTTAGGAGTAGTAGCCCTTATGACCTTAGGGCTTTCTACTTCGTATCGTATAGCTATTGCATTTATAATCCTGATATTAACACTGATCATAAGACCAGAAGGACTCGCTATGTTATTTAGGAGAAGTTGATTGGATCCATTAGTATATATTCTTGACTTTATTGTCCTCGTTGGCATTTTCAGTATATTTTCTTTGAGCCTGAATATAGAGTTTGGATTTGCTGGATTGGCCAACTTTGGTAAGGTTGCTTTTGTGCTTATTGGCGCTTATACCTATACCCTTTTGTCTAACATTAATGTCCCCTTTTTCCTTTGCCTTATTGCCGGTGCTATAGCCTCTGCCATTATTGGTTTTTTTGTTTCTTTGCCTACCCTTAAGTTGAGAGAAGACTATCTTGCTATTGTTGTTTTAGCCTTTGGAGAAATCTTAAAAATAATAGTTAAATCAGAGGGTTGGATCGCGGGTGGTGTATGGGGAACCCCTGTCTACCCGGCTATTTCCATTGCTGGCTCTTCTACTCGGCTTGATATGGCGATCAATATAGCCCTGGTCTATGTTTGTTTATTTCTTTCTTTTCTGCTGCTTCAATTGTTAACCAACTCTCCTTATGGTAGAGTGATTAGGGCTATCAGGGAAGATGAGGTGGCTGCTGAGGCATTAGGGAAAAATAGGGCCAAATACAGGGCGCAAGTATTTGCATTAGGCTCTGCTATAGCAGGATTGGGAGGTGGCCTATTTGCGCAATACCTCCAGTTTATTGATCCCTATATGTTCGCGCCTATGCTTACCTTCACTATATGGATAATGGTCCTTTTAGGGGGGCCAGCCAATAACTGGGGTGCCTTATTAGGAGCAGGCATGGTCCAGCTATTTGATAGGGGCGCAAACATTGCTAAAGACTATGTGACGCTACCTATCGATCCAGGCAACTTACAATATATTATATATGGCGTATTAATTATTCTGGTTTTGCTTTACAGACCTCAAGGGTTATTAAAAGAAAGCCAGGTGAAGACAAAAGCGGGAGAGAGTATTTTTAATGGAAGAGATTTTGCTAAAAATAAAGGGGATTAGTAAACATTTTGGCGGGGTTTACGCCGTTAATGGCATAAGCCTTGATATTACTTCTGGAAAAATCTGGGGTCTTGTTGGCCCAAATGGCAGCGGAAAAAGCACTTTGTTCAACACTGTCCTCGGTATTCATCAAGCGGATGAAGGAAATATCTATTTTAAGGACAGATGTATTACCAACCTGGTTCCTCACCAAATCTTTGATTTAGGGTTGGTATATGCCTTTCAGGTTCCTCGGCTTTTCCAAACGCTTAATGTATTAGATAACATGCTTGTAGCTGGAAGAGAACACAAGGGCGACAAACTATTATTCAGCCTTTTTTTCAGGAAAAGCTGGCAGAAAAAAGAAATTGAGTTGGCTGAAAAGGCTATGGAAATCCTTAGGCTGTTAAAATTAGATCATTTAGCATTATCACCGGCAGGAGAACTATCTGGTGGACAGAGTAAGCTACTGGAATTGGGGAAGGGCCTGATGGCATCTCCAACATTATTGCTTCTGGATGAACCAGCCGCTGGTGTGAATCCTAATTTAGGCAGGAGCATGTTTGAGAGGATTGAGGATTTGTGCCAAACGGGATTGAGTTTCTTTATCATAGAGCATAGACTTGAGCTCCTCTTTGACTTTGCCCATTGGGTCTATGTTATGGATAAGGGTAAAATTGTATTAGAAGGTAAACCACCGGAAGTGGCAGAAGACCCTTCCTTTTATCATGTGTATTTAGGGGATGAATAGATGCCATCTATCCTTATTATGAAAAATATAATAGCTGGGTATGGAGATGTCGCCATTGTCCGTAATGTATCTATTGCCGTAGATAAAGGTGAGATAGTGGCTATTGTAGGGCCTAATGGCAGTGGAAAATCCACCTTACTCAAGTGCCTCTTAGGCTTTGCCAGGTTATTTCAAGGACAGGTCTTTTATCAGGGGCGCGATGTTACAGGCATGGCTTCGTATAGATTAATTAATCAAGGTATAGGTTATGTGCCTCAAATTAATAATGTCTTTCCAAACTTAACTATACCAGAGAATTTAGATATGGGGGCCTATCACAGGAAAGGCAGAAATTCAATTAAGACTGGAATAAAAGATATATATGAGATGTTCCCCGAGTTAGAGGAAAGAAAGAATTCTCTTGCAGGTAACCTGAGTGGTGGGGAAAGGCAGATGCTGGCAATAGCGAGGGCTATGATGCCGCAGCCACAAGTCTTATTGCTTGATGAACCATTAGCCTCATTATCTCCAAAACCAAGTTCGGTTATCCTATCTAAGCTCACAAAGATAAAAGAAGCAGGCATGGCAATAATAATAGTTGAGCAAAATGTTAAGAAGGCATTGAGCATATCTAAACGAGGCTATGTTCTGGTCGAGGGAACCTGCGCTATGGAGGGGGACTCGGAGCTTCTATTTTCTCAAGAAGGATCAAAGCAGCAATATTTAGGACTATAAAAAAATAAGAGGCGCTACATTATTTGCCAAATCTCATAGAAAGGGGGTGATTTTAACAGTCCAATTTTTTTCATTTTTTCTTCTAGGCTAAATTGATGATAGCCTATAACATTAACATTTAGAAGAGGGAGGATAACAATGAGAAAGAAACTATTACTAATAATGGCGTTATTATTAATGGTGCCACTCTTAGCTTGGACACCTGCAAAGGCCGACACAATCAAGATAGGTTCTCTTTTGACTACCACAGGAGACCTTGGCCCTATGGGGAATAGAATGGCTAACGCCGCTCGATTGGCAATTGAAGAGATCAACGCTCAGGGAGGTCTTTTAGGAAAAAATGTAGAGTTTATTTTAGAAAACGATAACTGCGAACCGGCTAAGGGTTTGGAAAGAATAAAGAAACTGATAGATATAAACGGCGTGAAGGTCATCGTTGGGGCGATGATTAGTGGTAGCTCTTTCTCTGGTGGGCCCTATGCGTCAAGGAAAAACGTGGCTTTAATATCACCGTCGGCTACTGCCGCCAAACTCTCTGAGCAGCGCTGGACAAAATGGTTCTTCCGCACCTGCCTTCGCGATGACCTTCAGGCCAAGGTATTGGCTGATATTGTCCTGGATAAAGGTTTTTCAAGACTGGCCACCATAGTGCTTGACAATACCTACGGGCAAGGCCTGGAGATAGGCCTTGTTAAAATCTTGAAAGCGCAAGGGTGGAAGGGAAAACATGTTGCTGCTGTACGTTACGATCAAAAGAAAAAGGACTATTTGACCCAGTTACAACAAATCAAGGATAGCAAGCCGGATGTCATTTTTGCTTCAACCTATGCAGACGATGGAATAATAGTTTTTAAGCAGGCATTGGATTTAGGCCTGGATAAAATACCATGGTTGGGGTGTGATGGCAACTATGGGTCGGGCTTGTTCAAAGAACCTAAATCAGCTCAATTCATGGAAAAGGCATTTTTAGCCGGTACCAGGTCTGCTGGAGGATTAACAAAGGCATATGATACGTTTGCCAGGGCTTACAAAGACAAATTCGGAGAGCCGCCAGAGGTTTATTGTGATACCACCTATGACGCAGTTTGGGTGGTTGCCGAGGCAATAAAAAAAGCTGGCAAATATGATGGCAAGGCAATCAGGGATGCCATGGAGACAATAAAATTGGATGGCGCCAGTGGTCCTATTTCATTCAACGAAACATGTGACCGCGCTTCCGGTACCTTTGAGCTCTGGAAAGTGGCTAAAGATCCTACGGCGAAGACTGGTTATAGAAATGTTCGAATAAAACTGGTGACTATCCATTAACAAAGATCAGGCGGAACTATTCAGGCCCAATGCCTGCTGGCAGGCATTGGGCCTGTAAATGTGTATTAGATGTTTTTATAGATATGAAAAAACTTACTCGATTAGACAGTCTTAAAATCACTGTTCTCGCAGAGGACTCCGTGCTTTATGAAAGTCCATACCTGGGGCAGCATGGTGTTTCATTTCTGCTTGAAGGGGTAAGCGGCAAAAAAAGGAAAAATATTCTTGTGGATGTAGGGCAAAATTCTGAAGCGCTATTACACAATATGAAAATAATGGGAATATCCCCATCAATCATTGATGCAGTTGTATTGACCCACTGCCATTATGATCACACCCAGGGAATCACGAACATGGTAAGGCAAATCGGGAAAAAAGATCTACCGGTGATTGCCCACACAGATATTTTTCGTTTGCATTTCATTACAGAGCCGTATCACAGGCTTGTAGGAATTATGCCGGGTGATTCCAGGGACGAGATTGAAAAAGCCGGCGGAAATCTTTCCCTGAGCAAAGAGCCTTTGATGATTATGCCAGGTATTATGACAACTGGAGAAGTGCCACGGCGCGATGACTTTGGAAAAGTGGGACTAGCCCTGAAGACAATTGAAAATGGAAAGATTATAGATGATTTAATGCTTGACGATACCTCCATTATTGCAAACATCAAAAACAAGGGTCTTGCCATAATAACCGGTTGCAGCCATGCTGGTATTATTAATATTGTAAATTATGCTAAAGAGCTAACCGGTGTGAGCAAAATAGAGGCAATCATCGGGGGACTGCATCTTGTGGATGCAGCCGATGATGTAATCAGTAGAACTGTCAAAGAACTTGATGCTATGAATGTGTCATGGATAAGCGCTGGACATTGTACTGGATTTAAGGCACAGGTCAAGCTTTATAGTTCCTTGGGAGAAAGATTTTTACCTTTACATACAGGAATGGAATTTAAATTACCTTTAACAGAGCCCTAACAGGCTTTTCGGTTCAGAGAAAAGATATCTATCTATAAACACTCACGATGGAAAAAAGAAAAAGTTAACTTATCTGTTATTTATACTGAGGATTAAATATGAAATACACTGAAAAACAGGTTAATGTCCCATTATGTGCAATATCCACCACCTCCGGACTGGTTAATAAGACCGGAACATGGAAGTTTGCCGAACCGCATTTTGTTGATCGTATTTCCCCATGTAATCAGCAGTGCCCTGCTGGCGAAGACATTACTGGTTATATGTATCTAACTGGCCAGGGGCGGTTTGAAGAGGCATGGAGATTAATTATGGCCGAAAACCCTTTCCCTGCTGTCATGGGTCGGGTGTGTTTCCATACATGTGAGGAGCAATGTAACAGAAAAGACCACGATGAGGCTGTATCTATCCATACAGTAGAATGCTTTATTGGTGACTATGCCCTTTCCCGTGGTCTAAAAATAACAGTTACCCAACCAGAAAAGGACAAAAAGGTTGCTATTGTCGGCGCTGGACCTGCAGGCATGAGCGCTGCCTACCATTTGAGGCGCATGGGATATATGGTTACTATATTTGACTCCAATCAGAGCCCTGGCGGTATTATGCGTTATGGCATTCCTTCCTACAGGCTCCCGAACACGATTCTTGATGGTGAGATCAGCAGACTGTATGATATAGGAATAGCGTTTAAAATGGGAGTAAGGGTAGGCACAGATATCACCTGGGATTCCCTTGAAAGCCAGTTTGATGCTGTATTTATCGCTATTGGGGCCTATGAAGAAACTCATCTTGGTATCGAGGGCATAAATACGAAAGGAGTATTTAATGCCCTTGAATTTTTACATGAGATTAACCTTGATAAAAACCCAAAGATAGGCAAAAAAATTGCTGTCATAGGCGGAGGAAACAGCGCCATGGACTGTGCCAGATCCTCTCGCAGGCTTGGGGCAGAGGTAACCATTGTCTATCGAAGAACTGAGGCAGAGATGCCAGCCCACGTGGAGGAGATTGAAATGGCCAGAGAAGAGGGTGTTCAATTCCTTTTTCTTGCCACCCCAAAAGCGATATCTGGCAATAAGCACATTACAGGTATCACACTTGAAAAGATGGCCTTAGGAGATATAGACGGCTCTGGCCGAAGGCGACCATTACCAACTGGGGAGACCTTTGATATTGATTGTGATGGCTTAATAATTGCCATAGGAGAGGCTACTCATGTAGCTGACCTACCTCCTTTTATCTCACAGAAAAAAGGAGTTGTTTCAACCGACCCGATGGGAAAAACTTCCCACCCGAAGATCTTTGCTGGGGGAGATATTATCGATATTCCCCATACCGTTACGCATGCTATCGGCTCAGGCAAGCGTGCCGCTATAGCCATTGACCGATTTCTTGAAAAGAACAAGGGCAATGAACAAAGCCTCGATCAGTACAGATGGGGAGTGAAGGGAAATATTAGCGCTGGCCGTTTACAGGGGACAATGCAATTTTTGAGAAGAAATCCAACATCAGAGGTAATAGACTATACCAGTATAAACGCCTTCTACTTTGATCACCGCCCAACGATAAAAAACAATAGAATCGCTGTAGAGGAAAGATTAAAGGGCTTTCAGGAGGTGATCGAATCTCCTTGCCAAGATGAAGTAATCTCTGAGGCCCAACGCTGTTTTAATTGCGGTTCCTGCACCGAGTGTGGAAATTGCTATATCTTTTGTCCGGATAATGCCATAAAGGTCGATCCAGGTGGCTATGGATATATTGCAGATATGGACTATTGCAAAGGATGCGGTATATGTGTGAATGAATGCCCTCGAGGGGCAATGAAAATGGAATTTATGGAGTAGAAATATGAGAAAGGTATTAACAGGAAACGTGGCGGTGGCATATGGTGCAATGCTCTCTGATGTACAGGTAGTCGCCGCATATCCAATTACACCCCAGACAACCATCATTGAGGAGCTTGCCAATATGCAGGCTGAAGGATTGGCAGATTTCGACTACATCAGGGTGGAATCCGAACACTCAGCCATGGCCGCATGCATTGGTGCATCAATGGGTGGGGCACGAGCATTTACTGCCAC
>QMLT01000066.1 GCA_003646875.1 Deltaproteobacteria bacterium | reverse complement strand
TCTTGCACAGCCTTATACACCGCCCTGGCAATCAGTTCTCCCATCTTTGAATGGCCGCCGGCATTGTCAATTCTCTTTCCTGTCCCTTCCACTACGATTATATTATCGGTTCCAGTTCCGGTAGCCTGATTAATCTGCGGGGTATAGCTACTTCTGATATCAAGATCCTGTAAGGCAGCGGTCTTGGCCTCGGTGGCGCTGATAATGGCCCTGGTCATCGCCCTCGGCGTGAGTTTCATGTTTGGCAAAAGAATGATATTGATGGTTCCAGGTTCATAGAATCTCCCTTCATCAACTGACATCCTGACTGCATTTGACTTAACACCAGCCGTTACCAGGGCGTAGACCTCCATTTCCCTGAATCGCTCCCGCTTAATGGCCAGATTATCCATATCAGCGCCGGTGAAAAGAAAGCTGGCATTGTCCTCGGTTTTTCCAATGACTTTATATACTTGCTCCCTTATTTTCTTCAAACCGAGCTTGTGACTAATACTCCAGCAAGGAGGAGGGGAATAATGGTTGCCGACTGATTCTATCCCGCTTCGCTGTCCCTCAAGTGTGGAGACCACGGATAAGGGTTCTTTAAAATCAATGATCAGCGTCTTGTTTGAAAAATCATGGATAGTACTGTACGAGATGCGTGCATCTCTTATGTAATTCAGGTCAAGTTCAACCTCGCGTGATCTGGAAATCTTTTCTTTGAGAACCAGCGCTTCTTTTTTCACGAATTCATCACTGTATATCCTTGCTGAAAGCCATGAGACAAAATAACCGGTATTTGTTGCCGCCCTGCAGGTCAGGTCGCATGGGAAATAGAATATTTTTCCATTTTTTACCGCATCTATATCCTTCCATCCTGGTCGATTGAAAAATTGGTTCGCTGTCTCCCTATCACCACCACAACCATAAATAACCTGCGGGTTAAATCGCATCCACTCCTCTCTGGAGATGACCACGATATTCCCTTTTTTGCCAAGCTCAGGGGGAATACCGCCTGCGGCCCTGATCATTTCGTTCTGGAAGGAATCATCTCCGGGGACCATTACAGAATCACGACCCATGAGCCGAACAACCCTTTTCCTTTTTGAATCAGGAATCTTGGCTACTTTCTTGGCAATGATCTGAAGTTGCTTTTTTATGTCATGGACAATTCCGGCTGCTTCGTTTTCTTTATTGAATATTTTCCCAAGTAATAGGATATTCTTGTAACTATCAGAAATGGAAGCCGTTTCAAGATCAATCAGTTGACATGTCCCATGGCAAAATCTTTCTCTTACCTTTTTATGCAAGCGGGAGTAGAAAATTGTATCCGGTTGCATTTTTTCTATCCTTTCCAAGGAGGGTGAAAAAAAGCCACCGATGACTTCTTTATGAGATGTTTCAGAAGGATAGGTGCTGTAGTAGGTGACACCTTTGATCGCATCTCCTGCCCCGATCTTGAATATGATTTCGGTGATGGACGGTACCAGTGAGACTACACGTGAAGGTTCTTGGAGTATAGTAATTGATTTTCCCGAATCGTCTGTAAGATGTATAGGGTAGGAATAGACTAGAGACGTAAAGAAGATAAACAGAAATAAAATTAATGCCATCAAGGCAGATTTGTTCACAGATAAAACCCATTTAATTTTCATTTTTTCTCCATTCAGTTTTTGCCCGCCAAAAAACTTGACAAATAAATTAGCTTAACGATATTTGTCATCAGTGGACTCATTCCAAAAACAGAACTTCCAATCTTCTTTGTCCTCATTGGTCTTTTGATCGGTATTGCCCTTTTAACCATTGGTTTAAGCATCATAAAAGGAGAAGTAGAATGACCTCTCAGGCCATCGTTATGATATTTCTGGCCCTATTAGCCATAGCAGGCGGCATCATCGCTTACTTACTCAAGAAAAAAAAGATATAGCTCTAATCTGGTACATAAACCATGGCCCCATCTTCCAGCCGGTAAGCTACTCCCAGCCGTTCTCCACGGCCTTCCACCCTTTTCTTGGTGACCTTGACCGCTTTGATCTTTTTACCTTTCTTGGTAATGATCTCCATTTGCCCATTCTCACTTTTTTTCATAATGGTGAGTTCAGATTTTTCACTGAAAAGGTCCTGGAGGTGATAGGCGGTAAAGAGGGTAATGATCAGGCCCACGATAAAGACAAGGCCAATATCAAAAAGGTTGGCTACTCCACTCAGGGGATCGTTCTCGCCCGGATCACTGTTTGGGCTGCTCCTTCTTTTCTTGAAGTATCTCATTTGTCTTTTTCCTCTAAACTTTTACCGGCAAGTATCTCGGTTGCCAGCTCAATATTCTTGATATCCTCCTCCACCCATCTTCTCTTTATGGTATAGAAGAAATAGGCAGTTATCCCAACGGCCAACCCCACGACAGTGGTGGTAAAGGCGATGACAAGATCCGAGGATAGCTTGGTCATATCGCCCTGGCCCAGGGCTGCCAGGCCAGTTCCCATGGGGATGAGGGTTCCGATCAGACCCAGGCTGGGACCAATTCGGATAACCATTCTGCTCCGGTCAAGAGACTTCCAGAGATTCAAGGTCTTTTCCTGAAGGAAGTTTTCTATCTCGGCTTCGGTTGATTGATCCTCATTATTCATCAACCGTCGAAGGTCCTTGATATATGAATTAACCCTGTGTGAAAAAACACCCGGATTATCACCCTTTCTTATTATTTGCGGAAGTTTCTCAGGGGGGTATTTTTTTAACCTGATCCTTTCCAGCCATTCTGCGAAAAAAGATCCAGAGTAAATCAGTATCCACCCGGTTAAGACAACCAGCAAAAATAAGACTGGATAAAGCAGTGAACTCGAGATAATATAGATAAATGATTTTAATAGGGCGCCTATATCCAATTTCTTTCCCTCCTTATCTTTCGCCTCTTAACCAGATAGCCAGTAATAAAAAAGGTAGCCATTGTAGCTAAAAGAAACAGTATATCCCTTGTATTCATGGATGCTTTCTGACCCCGATAAGCTGCTATCCTGTATATCTTATCTATATCACTAAATTGAGGCATGCTGATGATAGATAAAATAAAATATATAGCAATAAATAACATTGCCGTGCCGAGGGTATGTTCCGGTGTGACATCAGCCTTTATATCCCATAGGGCCAGACTGAGGATGGTAACAAAATTAATCAATATAAAGAATAGGTAAGCGCCCATTACAGCAAATAAACCAATATGCGGAAAATAGGCCATAAGAAAGGCGGTGGTCAAAAACACCACCGTAGTACAGACAGGGCATGGGATAATCAGTAGCCAAAATGCCTTACTTCCCTTCTGCCTCTCACCTTGACTTTTTAAAAGGTAAATTCCCCACACGATAAGACCTGTCGCCATAAAAAAATGGATATACATACCAGATCTGAAAAGCCCCTGAAATGCATTGTAATATTCGATCATATTAATACTTTTCAGGACAAGATAAGAGATAAGGAAGATAAAAAAATAGGCAAGGGCAGACCCCATGCTTAAGAGGATCCGCCCTTTTAAACTATGCCTTTGTGTAAAAAGATAATGGAGTCCCACCCCACTCTTTAAGGCAAAGATGCCTATGGTAAAGGTGAGTCCGAGAAATAGACTCTTAAGTTCAATTGAAATACCTTTCGCCTCCCTTTTGCTTCAATAAGCATCCAACTTATCCGGAAATGATTCTATTGAACCAATACTAACAACAGATGAAAAAGAAGACAGAGCCCCTGTATTTTTAAGATATTCTTCCTTTTCAATAGTTATTACCTCTGCATCCGGTTGATAATGATATGTCTCTCTCACTAAGGTTAATTTTGGCTCAACAGGCAGAGATAGATCAACAGCAACCATGGAAAAAGGATCTGACTTTATAGCCTTCTTTGCAGACATAATGTTGGGGTACCAGATAGGTGCCAAACCATGACATTTTACATGATGTTCTAAAAAGTTGCGTCTATTGGGGCTGTCACTTACAATCAAAACACGGTTGGTTTTCATGCACACTCCTCCTTCATAAAGCCTCATCAGAAAGGCAGGGCAGGGGAGGTACCCCGTAGGAGGCTCCCCTAACATGCCAATTAATATTCATTCCTCAAAAACCACACCTCAGACCCCGTTTTTAAAGGCAAAAAAACCAAGATTGAACAAAATACCGAGAAAGAGGCTTTTGAATTCCATGATACGGTTAGGGGCGCATAGCCATGCGCCCCATTTGTGATAGCTTTAATTTGAAGGTCTTACCTCACCACTATCTCTTCCTTGAGATTCGTGATGTAATCAATCCAATTAGGCACAAACCGAAGAATAGCGATAGCGCTAATAGTATTTGCGTCACCGTCCGTGACTCATAGGATGAGGTGGCAATAAAACAGCCAAAAAGATCGTCATCCTCTTCGACCGTGATTGTTGTGTTGGCAGTGTCTGTTGTCCCAACATCGTCAGTCACCGTGAGAGTTACTGTATACGTGCCTTCTGATGCATACTCATGGGCGATAGTCACACCCGAGCCGGTGGTTCCATCTCCGAAGTTCCATGCGTATGTAACAATCGTGCCACTTGAAGCTGTAGCATCAAAACTTACCGTTAGAGGTGGCTCACCAGAGGTGGGATCAGCTGCGAAGCTCGCTACTACCTCAGCAATTGCAAATACAACCCTCTGCGGGTTCAAGTATGTTGAAACCTTCTCGTCAATGGTATCGTCTGCTGTATTAAGAATAACAACCTCAGCATCAGTGGAATCACATACCCACAGCATATCGTTCTGGTCTAAATAAACGCCTGTTTCCATGCCGGCAATATTCTTATTCTTTAGATAGTCCACCACTGCTCCAGATACCTCTCCAGTGGAGGGGTCAAAGGAGTAGAGTGTGTTATCTCCCCAACCCGCATATCCAACGAAATATCCGTTGGTGGATGAGGCAATTGCCATTCCCGAAATGTTTCCGTAGGGGTGACTGGCATCATCCCCATCGTCTAAAACAACACTGGTCTCATAGGTGCTAGGGTTAACGCTCGCGATGCCACCCGAATATTCAGCCGGTCTGCCAGTCCATGCAGACCCATAATCTCCCACACCTTGCACATAAATTGTATCATTTTCCTCCAGGTACTGAATTGCCCCGAGGTTTTTGATGGGAAGCGGTATACCCTGCAAATTGCCTTCCCCCTGCCCTGTATCAATCTCTGTGTCTGTGGTTGTGTCAAAGACGGCTAAGTATGCTGTGTTTGTCGGGACCCATCCATTATCTCGGTCAAGTCGTTGAAGGGTGATAAAGAGCTTCCCGTCTACTATAACCCCACTGTGCATCTCTGGAATACCATCTGAATCCGCATATGAGCTGAGATCAAGTTCCCCGGTTTTGAAATCGGCCTCAGCAGTGGCTGAAGGATTCACAATCCACGCCTTTGTGGTACCGTAACGCAGCAGATATGCCTTGGTTGAGCTTGCAAAAACCAGATCATGCGGGTTACTGCTTGTTTCTCCGGTATCCAGGGTAGAGAATTGCCAGATTGGGGTAGAAGGGGAGCCCATATCAAACTTCGCCACATTATCCGCTTGAAACTTCTCTATCCGGTAGAAATACCTTCCGTAAGCAGCTACTGTGATGTCAGAAATTGTTGGCAGCATCCCGTTTTCATCCGCCCCCTGAACAGTTCGAGGTCCACCCACTGGATCTACTGAAATGACCACATGGTCACCACTTGACCAGTCTGCAGCAGCGGTGGACACTACAGCCATCTGGGTCACAGCGGAATGAGCCGGCCCTACACCTATCAATAGGACTGGAAACACTAATAATACCGCTAATAAGACTGAATTCATCTTCCCAAACAAAACGTTCTTCCTCATAATAAATCCTCCTTTTTTAAATAAAACGTGTATTAAATTATGCATAAAGCCTTCACTAAAGCTCTATGCCCCCACCTGACTTAACCTTGAAAGATACATGTGACGTAAACAAAGATCCTAATAGCTATACCTGAAGGTGAGATAATAGGATCTTCCCGGTAACGGGTATCCGTTGAAATCTTCATATCGATCATCCCCAAGATTCTTGGCCTCAAAGGTAAACAAAAAAGATCTAAACAGCCATGAAGTCCCGGCGTTGATCTCTTTCTTATCCGCAGCCTTCAACAAGTTGGCCGTATCATAATAGAGCCCTTCCTCTATTATCTTTTCATAGTACACCTTGAATCCTTTATATCGTGCCTCGATCCTTCCCAAGTATGATTTCTCAAATCTGCCTGGCAGCTTTTTCCCATTGAATGCCTTGATTTCGCTCTTATTCTCTGTGTCCTGCCGTGTGGCATTACCCACAAGGCGAAAGTGCTTCAAAAAATCGATTTTGATCCCAGCCTCTATTCCCTGAATCTCTGATTCTGAGATGTTCACAGACCTTCCTATCCCCCTGGCATCGTAGACACGGGTTATAAGATCATCTACATTGCTCTTAAAATAGGCAGCTTTACATGAAAAGCGTTGCAGTAACCTGTTAGTTGGTAACCAGTTGATTTCAAACCCGGCATCGAAATTAACCCCCCTTTCAGCCCTCAGCTCATCATTTCCAATAAAGAAACCGCGATCCCCGAAAAGTTCAAAAAAGGATGGTTCGCGAACGTATTTCGCTACGTTTGTTTTGAGAGTCGCCCAATCTGAGAGACGACACTTCAGACCAATCTGAGGGCTTGTGTAATCTTCATCTCTCGACCTCCCTTCTAAAGGAAGGTCCCAGATGCTCATTCCGCTCTTCAGCTCATCCTTTATGGTGGTATGACGAAGGGCAGGCGTGACAATCAGTATATTTTGAAATAAGGAGAGGCTGTCCTGAATCCCGAGATTGTAAGCGTCCCTTGAGCTTTTATTGGGATTTCCTCTCTTAAGAAGTTCTTTAGGGTCGTATTCTTCTCTTTGGGCGCTCAGCATGAAGCTCAATGTGTTTATTTCCGTCAACCACTCAAGAAAGAAATCGGCACCATACCGATTGGTGAGGTATTCTGTGATCTGCTTTCCCAGGCCAACATGACCCTGACTGTCATCGTACCTCTCTTTCTTCCAAACGTAATTGATACGAGTACTGGTATTAAAGTGATAAGGGCCTATATCATTTGCGGTGAGTTTTACTGTGTTAATATTTCTATCAACGTCAAAGGATGTTTTTGTCTTTTCGTTGTTATTCCAGCTTGGCAATCCCTGATCCTTTGAAAACCATTGATTGACGAGGTCAACTCTAATATCATCGGTAAAATCGAACCCAAATTTGGTGAGCAGATTTTTTTGATCGAACAGGGCGTTATTTCGCTTCTCCCATCTATCGTCAGCGGTATTCCATTCTGTTCCGTTATCATTAAGAAATTCAAAGTCATTATCACTGCTGAGATAATCTGCAGAGATCAAATAATCCCAATCTGAATGTTTATGATTGATGAATCCCGCGAGTTTACGTGTATTGAACGAACCATATCCTGCAGTAGCACTTGCATTCAGCCCTTTTTTTGATCGCAGGGTGCGGATATTTACAACCCCTCCTATAGAGGACTTGCCAAAATTTATGGGGGTAACTCCACGATAAATTTCGATGGCCTCAACATCTGAGAGGGATATATTGCTCAGATCTACCCCACCTCCTGAAGCGTCATTGAGCAGTATCCCGTCCATAAAGACCATGACTTGGTCACTAGTAGAGCCACGCAGAGATACAGTGGATAAACTCCCTAACCCGCCCGCCTGGCGTACTTGAATCCCTGCTTCTTTTTCGATCACCGCTGACAGTCTTTCTATTTTCCCCTCGAACTGCCCCCTTTTTATTACCGAAAAAAAACTGGGGTCTGTTCTTTATCCACATCCCCTGTCTGAAAGCTATCCTCTGGTTTCTTAGCGGTCACAACTACAGTTTCCAAAGTCACAGGTTCCTTGGCTGTTTCGGCAAAAACAGTAACTGTGGGAAAAATGGAAAAGAAGAGAATAGACATCAAGAGGAACCTTTTTTGGCCCATTTTCTTCGTAGTTTG
>QMLT01000065.1 GCA_003646875.1 Deltaproteobacteria bacterium | reverse complement strand
TCCTTATATTATGGTTTCCCATGTTGATTTATATTATCTATTCCTCTTTGTCTACTTTTTTCTTTTCCGTCCCTCAAAAAATTTTATTCTATGTTAGGCGTTGAACACAAAACCAACGCTTTTAATTGCACCCATGGCATTGTTTATTATTGATATTACCGAGCATTTCATATATCCTTATAAGAAACAGTATTGAGAAAATAGGTGATGGAAATTCAACGTAGGTCCTTGTGGCCTCATGTTGTTTTTGATCCATGCACTGAAAACAGAAACATTGCGGGTCCTGGCCTGGACCTTCTACGGAAAGAACCTCTCTTTACATCAAAAAGGTGATGAAAAAATGCCAAGGAAAATGTCATTATTTTAGGCGTCCAAAATGGGCAATACTATTAAATTATCATGTTCTTGACTCTGATTATATAAAGAAAGGGGCAAAGAGTGGCGTATCATTTAAAAAATAGAAATTTTTTAAAGTTACTGGATTTTACACCTGAAGAAATTGAATTTTTACTGGGTCTTTCCGCTGACTTGAAAAAAGCAAAATACGCAAGAAAAGAGCAGCCCACATTAACAGGGAAAAATATAGCCTTAATTTTCGAAAAAGCATCAACCAGGACCAGGTGTGCTTTTGAGGTGGCTTCCTATGACCAGGGAGCAATGGTAACTTATCTTGACCCGTCAGGCTCTCAAATTGGCAGGAAAGAATCAATAAAAGATACTGCGAGAGTCCTTGGTAGAATGTATGACGGCATTGGATATCGTGGTTTTGGACAGGAAATAGTTGAGGAGTTGGGCAAACATGCGGGTATCCCTGTATGGAATGGCCTCACAAATGAATACCATCCGACTCAGGTTCTGGCAGATTTTTTAACTATGGTGGAACATTCTGGCAAGCCTTTGAATCAGGTAAAGTTTGCGTATGTAGGTGATGGAAAGAACAATATGGGAAACTCGCTATTGATAGGCGCTGCAAAAATGGGAATGGATTTTCGCTCTGTTGGGCCTGAAAATGTTCAGCCTAAAAAAGAATTAGTACAAGAGGCAAAAGAAATAGCTAAGGTAACCGGGGCAAAACTATTAATAACCCATCTTTTGAGAGAAGGTGTAAAAGATTGTGATTTTCTCTATTCAGATGTCTGGGTTTCAATGGGTGAGCCAGAAGAGGTATGGAAAGAAAGAATAGAATTATTGAAACCTTATCAGATTAATAATGATACCATAAAAATGACAGGCAATCCTCATGTAAAATTTATGCACTGTTTGCCTTCCTTCCATAATCGTGAGACAGTTATTGGGGAGAATATTTATAAGAAATTCGGCTTAAATGGAATGGAAGTAACCGAAGAAGTGTTTGAATCAGAGGCATCTATCGTTTTTGATGAAGCTGAGAACAGGGTGCATACTATAAAAGCAGTTATGGTTGCAACTTTAGGGGGTTAGTCACTATAAGCTTATTAGGATAGTTTATTGTCCTTTAATTCGTACAAGATTGAAATTCCTTAATCAGGCGTATTTTCTGGATACCTCAAAGGCTAAGTTCTGCCTTAAGCGCTC
Source organism: Deltaproteobacteria bacterium (assembly GCA_003646875.1). Taxonomy (GTDB): domain Bacteria; phylum Desulfobacterota; class DSM-4660; order Desulfatiglandales; family B25-G16; genus B33-G16. The sequence continues at coordinate 6,445 of QMLT01000065.1, read as the reverse complement.
TTGTCATTAAATCCTTAACCGCCTCCATCGGCTCCTTTCCTTTGTAAATAACATTGTAAACTTCTGTTATGATGGGCATCTCTACGCCCATCTTTTTTGCTAAATTATAGGCAGACAGTGATGTCTTTATTCCCTCAGCGACCATCTTCATGCCAGAAACAATCTCCTTAACAGAAATACCTTCAGCGATCTTTAATCCAACCATTCTGTTTCTGCTCAAATCCCCGGTACAGGTTAAAATGAGATCACCTATCCCTGCCAGCCCTGCAAAGGTTAATGGTTGCGCACCCATAGAAACGCCGAGTCTTGTTATTTCAGCCAGGCCTCTAGTTAATAACGCTGCTCTTGCATTAAAGCCAAAGCCGAGGCCATCTGATATGCCTGCAGCGATAGCTATTACATTCTTGAGCGCCCCTCCAAGTTCTACACCTATCACATCTTGCGTTGTATAAACCCTGAAATAGTTAGTAGAAAATAGCTCCTGCAAATAAATAGATAGTTCTTTGTTTCTGGAGGCTAGGGTTACAGCTGTCGGGTATTTATAACAGACCTCTCGAGCAAAGCTTGGACCAGAAAGGCATGCAAATGTATTACCCCGATCTCCAGGCAATACAGATGCAACTACCTGAGACATAGTCATAAGGGTTTCATTCTCTATGCCCTTTGTCCCAACTATCAGGGGGGTCGCAGAAGAAAAAAAAGGAGCTAACTCAATGAGGATAGTCCTGAAAAAATGAGAAGGGACAACGATAAATAAAAAATCTTTTTCCTTGCTTACCTCTTTAAAAGATTGAACAGGCCTTATTGCCCTGGAAAGCGTTATTCCTGGTAAAAATGCCTCATTTATTCGTTTTTCCTTAATCTGGTTGTAGACATCCTCTTCCCTAACCCATAGATCCACATTAATGCCTTTAAGGGCCATGTGATTTGCTATGGTGGTCCCCCAACTACCTCCGCCCACAATACCGATTTTAACCATTTTTGCAACCATTACGTTTCCATCAATCTGGCTACAGCTACCACCTTTTCAGGTATTTCAAGATTTATCAGCTTTACCCCTTGAGTATGCCGCCCTATAACAGAAATGTCAGATGTTTTTATTCTAATAATCTTCCCTTTTCCTGATAGAATCATCAGCTCGTCATTCTCTGTTACCTGTGTAGCGCTTACTACAGGGCCATTTCTCTCTGATGTCTTTATTGAAAAAACACCTCTACCGCCTCTTTGTTGCGCCCTGTACTCTCTTGTGTCTGTCCTCTTGCCATAGCCATTTTCTGTAATGGTGAGTATGGTTGCCCCCTCGTTTAAGATCTCTATGCTCACCACTTCATCCTTATCTGCAAGACGAATCCCTGTATTTCCCGCGGCCACGCGACCCATTGCCCTCAGGCCCTTTTCGCTGAATCGTATTGCCTTTCCCTTTTTTGTGCTTAAAAAAATATCCTGCTCTCCATTAGTTACCCTTACCCCTATTAACTCATCTCCTTTGTTCGTCTTCAAAGCAGTAATTCCTGTTACTCGAGGCCTGCTATAGGCAGAAAGCTTTGTCTTTTTTACCAAACCATTCTTGGTTGCCATAACAACATATTTTCCATCCTCAAAACTATTTATTGACAGGATAGTAGCTATATACTCTTCTGGCTGAAGATTTAACAAATTTACGATAGCCGTCCCTTTGGCAACTCTTCCTGCTTCAGGTATCTCGTGTACCTTTCTCCAGTAGAGACGCCCTGTATTCATAAAGAAAAGAAGATAATTATGGGTTGAGGCAATAAACATGGACACCACAAAATCCTCTTCTCTGGTCTTTGTCCCGGACACCCCCTTCCCACCCCTTCTTTGAGCCCGATAGAGACTAATTGGGCTTCTTTTTATATAGCCCGCATGAGTCACTGTGATAACCATATCCTCATCTACAATCAAGTCCTCGATATCTATATCCTGAACATCCCTGATAATCTCGGTTCGGCGCTCATCGCCATACCTTTGCTTAATCTCCATCGTTTCCTTTTTTATGATATCTAACACGAGCGCATCATTGCTTAAGATAGCCTTAAATCTCGCGATATCTTTGATAGTGCTATTATACTCATCGGTTATCTTATCTCTTTCGAGACCGGTCAATCTTTGTAGCCTCATATCCAGAATAGCCTGGGCTTGTATATCTGAAAGTTGAAAATTCGCTTTAAGCCTTACCTTGGCCTCCGATGGGGAAGAAGAAGAGCGAATAAGCTCAACAACTCTGTCGAGGTGTTCTAATGCGATCTTCAGCCCTTCCAAAATATGGGCCCTTGCCTCAGCTTTTTTTAATTCAAAGGATGTACGACGTGTGACTATTTCTTCTCTGTGTTTAATAAAGTGCTGTATTATCTGCTTAAGGCTTAATATCTCTGGTCTTCCATCCACAATGGCCAACATAATAATCCCAAAAGATACCTCCATTTGTGTAAACTTATAGAGACGATTTAGGATTATCGCTGCGTAAGCATCTCGTTTAATATCGATTGCCACCCTTAGGCCATCACGGTCTGACTCATCTCTTATATCGCTTATTCCCTCAATTTTTTTACTTTTAACTAGCTCTCCTATGCTCTTAAGTAAATTCGCCTTGTTAACTTGATATGGTAACTCGGTTATAATTATCCGTTCTTTATTCTCGCCTATCTTCTCCACAAATGCCCGCGCGCGAATCTTTATGATACCTCTCCCAGTGGAATAGGCCTCTTGGATGCCTTTCTCTCCACAAATATAGCCAGATGTTGGAAAATCCGGGCCCGGCACATCGAGCATAAGCTCCCTTAAGGTTATCTCCGGATTATCTATAGTATGGATAATGGCGTCTGCCACCTCCTTAAGATTATGGGGAGGTATATTTGTAGCCATACCCACTGCTATACCAGACGATCCGCTAATAAGTAAATTGGGTATATTTGTAGGTAATATTACAGGCTCTAATAAGGAGCCATCGTAATTAGATACAAACTCGACCGTTTCTTTTTCTACATCTAATAAAAATTGTTCAGCTATATCCTGCATTCTTATCTCGGTGTACCTCATTGCCGCCGGAGGATCACCATCTACTGAACCAAAGTTGCCCTGGCCATCAATTAATGGATACCTCATAGAAAAGGGTTGGGCCATCCTTACAATAGTATCATAAACGGCCGCATCGCCATGAGGATGATACTTTCCAATAACATCACCTACTACCCTGGCAGATTTTTTAAATGGTCTGTTATGATAATTTTTTAGCTGTTCCATGGCGAAAAGGACTCTCCTATGAACAGGTTTAAGTCCATCTCGTATGTCTGGTAATGCCCTGCCAACAATTACACTCATGGCATATTCCAGATAAGACCTTTTCATCTCGTCTTCTATGGTAACAGTATTTAACTCTGCTGGTTTTACAGGATTCATTATGTCTCCTTAATGGAAATACGTAAAATGAGCTAAAATTAAAAGCGCCTAAAATTATAATCATTACGATTCATACTTTTAGGCGCTCTTCTTAATTCTCTAAATATCTAATTCTTTCACCTCTAAGGCATTATTTTGAATAAATTCTCTTCGAGGTTCAACCTTATCACCCATAAGCAAGGTAAAGATCTCATCAGCAGCTATGGCATCTTCAATTGTTACTCTTACCAAAGCTCTTCTCTCCGGATCCATCGTTGTCTGCCATAACTGTTCTGGATTCATCTCTCCCAATCCCTTATATCTCTGTACCACGGTCCCTTTCTTTGCTTTATCCACCAGATATTCAACAAGTTTTTCCTTTGTCTGTATCTGTGTTTTACCTTTTTCATCACCAACCAGAAAGAATGGGCTATTCAGATCTTTGAGCTGTCGGTCAAGGTTGAGCGCCTTCTGAAATTCTGGTGAGGTTAAAAGCTCCCAATTAACTTTAAAATGAAATCCATTATTCTTTTGATCTTTTAACAGCAACTCATAACGATTATGTTCTTCATCAAAAATTATTTCCTCGGTAATAAAGGCCTCTTTCTCTAATTCTTTTGATAGAGAAATAGTAAGGTCTTTGTCTTTTATGTGATTTTTATTGATCTCTTTTAGACAAATGAGATTTAAAAATCTTTTATTATACCCTTTTTTTTCTAAACTGTCGATTTTATCGAGATAATCAATCAGTGTATGGAGTAAGAACCGGAGCTTTTTCCCTGTGATCTCTTTTTTTCCATTTACCCAGACTGTCTCCTTTTCCGAAACTCTATCTATCAGATAAGAATTGTAACTATCTTCATTATGGAAAAAAATTTCTTGTTTTCCGTCTTTCATTCGATAAAGAGGGGGTTTTGCAATATATAAGTGCCCCTCTTCCACAAGGTCTGGCATCTGTCTATAAAAAAAGGTTAAAAGAAGGGTTCTTATATGTGATCCATCAACATCGGCGTCTGTCATAATAATAACTTTATTATAACGAAGCTTTAAAATGTTGTATTCCTCCTGGCCAATTCCAGTACCTAAAGCAGAGATTATGGTCCTTATTTCCTCACTAGAAAGCATCTTATCAAAACGTGACTTTTCGATATTTAGTATTTTTCCCTTAAGGGGTAAAATAGCCTGAAACCTTCTATTCCTGCCCTGCTTGGCCGAGCCACCAGCTGAATCTCCCTCTACCAAAAACATTTCACATTTCTCAGGTTCCTTTTCTTGGCAGTCAGCAAGTTTTCCTGGTAAAAAATTTTCAGACAAAATCCCTTTTCTTCTAGTCAGCTCTCTCGCTTTTTGTGCGGCCTCCCTTACTGTTGCTGATTCAACAACCTTATGTAAAATATTTTTTATTATTTGTGGATTTTCCTCGAATACATTGGTGAGTTTTTCATTAACTAAATTTTCAACTAAACCCTTTACCTCGCTGTTTCCGAGCCTGCTTTTAGTCTGACCCTCGAATTGCGCCTCCCTTAACTTAACACTTATAACTGCAGTGATCCCCTCACGCACATCATCGCCGGTCAGCCTTATATTTTTACCCTGTTGGCTTCCCTGCAGATAAGAGTTTATACTCCTTGTTAAAGCTGTCTTGAACCCAACCAGGTGACTACCCCCTTCTCTTGTGTTTATATTATTGGCGAATGAAAATATTTTCTGTATATAGGAACGGTTATATTGCAGCGCTATTTCAATATTAACACCATTTCTCTCTCCATTAATATATATAGGTTTAGGGTGTATAACGTCCTGATTTTGATTTAAATATTCTACAAAAGAAACTATACCCCCTTTATAAAAAAGTTTTTTCTCTTTATGTGTTCTATCATCGTAGATATTTATTTTTAATCCTGTATTCAAAAATGCTAATTCCCTCATCCTCTGGCGAATTATATCAAAACTAAAATCTGTCGTTTCAAAAATATCCTTATCAGGCCTAAAGTGGATGCTCGTTCCCCTTTTTTTTGTTTTTCCTATTATCTCCATAGGGCTAACTGTTACTCCCCTCTCATACCTTTGATAATACACACTACCATTTAAATAGACCTCCACTTCGAGATACTCAGAAAGCGCATTCACAACTGAAACACCAACACCATGTAAACCTCCGGATACTTTATAGGTTTTATTATCAAACTTCCCTCCGGCATGGAGTTTGGTCATTACAACCTCAAGGGCTGGCAATTTTTCGGTTTTATGTATATCTACTGGTATCCCTCTGCCATTATCTTTTACAATAACACTATTATCGCCTAATATTTTTATATCTATTTGGTCACAGTAACCCGCTAACGCTTCATCTACACTATTATCTACAACCTCATACAGTAAATGATGTAGTCCTTCTGTTGACGTATTTCCAATATACATAGCCGGTCTCTTTCTGACGGCCAGCAAGTCTTTTAAAACTTTAATATTCGATGCAGTGTACTTTTTTTTATCTGTCATCCCTTAAACCCTCATCGGCATAATTAAACCTAAAAAACCCTGATCTTGTTCACCGGTAATCAGGCATGGGCTCGTTTGATCTTTAATATCTAAAAAGATTATATCGCTGTCCATTGTCTGAAGGGCATCTATAAAATACTTAGGGTTAAAACCTATCTCTATTGGTTCTCCGTCATATTTAATTTCTATTTTTTCCTCCACATCACCTAAATCAGGGTTCACAGACACCATCTCTAAATAATCTGTTCCTATGGTTATTTTTACACCTTGATATTGATCTCCCCCGATTATTATCATTCTTCTCATGGATTCTAATAAAAGTTTTCTATTCACAGTAATAATGTTTCTTTTATCTTCTTTTTTTGGGAGGATAACGTCTTTGTAATCAGGAAATTCTGTGTCCAACAACCTTATTACAATTAAAGCCTCTTCTTTTTTGCCTACCAGATTGTTTTGTTTTATCCCGAAAAGGATGTTTCCATTTTCTAAACAAAGTTTATTTAACTCTATTAAACCTTTTTTGGGAATCATAACACCTTGTTGAATATCT
>QMLT01000064.1 GCA_003646875.1 Deltaproteobacteria bacterium | reverse complement strand
TTATTCTCCTGTATTTAAGCTAACCTGTGTTTATCTGTGTGAATCTGTGGCTGAATAGTAATCTTATTGTTAATAAATAAATCCGTCCCGTTTTTTTAATGCATCATATTTTTGTGCGATAAAAAATGTGCCAAGGTCAAATATACGTATTGTTTTATTGAGGGCTTCTATTGCCTGTAGATGATCCATAGGTGTGATAAAAAGCGCCTGTGAGTCTGCGTATAACCACATATGTTTTTTCATCATAAAAAGGGCATATATCGCTTCAGGACAGGAAATGCCTTCATTGTATGTGTCTTCAGCATACTGCGTGAAGTACTCATATAAATCTCTATTTGGTCTTTGGCTAAAGTATATCCTGCTCAGATTTTTATAGAAGCTTACAGCCTTAACAAGGCAGTCTTCCTCAGGGATTACATGGTATGATGGTGTTCTGTTATTTGTCCTGATATCTTTGCAGTATTGTTCAGAAATCTCTTCTGCATGTCTTTCGGTAATCTCAATAAGCTTGTCTGCAAATGCTTTCATAATATCACTCCTACAGGCTTCTCGGCTTCTGTCCCCGTTTGCGGCGTATTTTTTCAGCCACCTTTAATCTGACCAATGATCGACGAAGAGCGGCCTCAGCCGTAGCGGTTTCTGTCTCAGGCGATGGAGCCCTTATGATCTCTTCTGCCTGACGTTTAGCCTCTTCAGCTCGAGTCCTATCTATTTCCTCGGCACGTTCACAGGCATCAGCTAAGACAATCACCTTATCAGGGCGTACTTCAAGAAAACCACCGCTGACGGCCATATAGGTCTCTTTATTATCCTTTTTTACAATTAACTCTCCGGGCTGAAGCATGGTCATTAAAGGAGCATGATGGGGAAGAATGCCTAATTGCCCCTCCAGTCCCCATGCGATCACCATGTCCACATCATCGGAGTAAACCATTCTTTCTGCGGTAACAAGCTCAAGCCTAAATGTAGCCATTATACCTCACTCATCTCTTTAGCTTTTTCCACCGCCTCGTCAATAGCGCCCACCATATAGAAGGCAGATTCGGGAAGTTCATCGTGTTTTCCTTCCAAAATCTCCTTAAAACCACGCACCGTTTCTCTAACAGGCACATATTTACCCGGGATACCGGTGAATTGCTCAGCTACGTGAAATGGCTGGGAGCAAAACCTCTGAATGCGTCGTGCCCTGTTCACAGTAAGTTTATCCTCGTCGCTTAATTCCTCCATACCCAGGATAGCTATTATATCCTGCAATTCCCTGTATCTCTGTAATGTCCTCTGCACGCCTCGTGCCACCTGATAGTGCTCTTCACCAACTATAGCGGGGTCAAGTATTCGAGATGTCGAGGTCAAAGGGTCAACAGCGGGATAAATGCCTAACTCAGCAAGGGAACGCTCCAAGGCAACAACAGCATCGAGGTGGCCATAGGTAGCTACTATGCCAGGATCAGTGTAGTCATCAGCCGGCACGTAGATAGCCTGGAATGATGTAATTGATCCCTTCTTAGTCGTTGTGATTCTTTCCTCCAGTTCGCCAACATCTGTGCCAAGCGTTGGCTGATAACCTACTGCCGAGGGCATACGCCCTAACAGGGCGGATAGCTCCATGTTAGCCAGAACATACCGGTATATGTTATCTATAAACAGAAGAACATCCTGCCCCTCAACATCACGGAAATACTCTGCCATGGTTACCCCGGTTAATCCTACCCGAGAGCGAACACCAGGGCTTTCATTCATCTGGCCAAAAACAAGAACAGTCCTTTCTAAAACCCCGGACTCTTTCATTTCCAGCCACAGATCATTTCCCTCGCGTGATCTCTCACCTACACCGGTAAACACGGAGTACCCGCCATGCTCCGTGGCAATATTACGGATGAGTTCAGTAATGACAACCGTTTTACCTACACCGGCTCCCCCGTATGCCCCAATCTTTCCACCTCTGGTAAAAGGTGTTACCAGATCCATTATTTTAAGCCCTGTCTCTAATATCTGGGGAGTAGTCTCCTGTTCCTCCAGTGGAGGTGGTTGGCGATGAATAGGATAATGTAAATCAGCCTTTACCTCGCCAAGATTATCTAAGGGCTCACCAAAGACATTGAAGAGCCTCCCTAACGTTGTCTTCCCCACAGGCACAGTTATAGAGCTCCCCATATCCACGGCCTCAGCGCCTCTCTGCAACCCCTCGGTAGCGGTTAGTGCGACACCTCGAACCCAATTGTTTCCAATATGTTGCTGTGCCTCAACAATAATTTTAACGCCATCCTGATTAATCACTATGCCATTACTGATTGCCGGCAGTTCACCAGGTGGAAACTCCATATCGATCACTGTGCCAATAACTTGCACCACTTTCCCTTTTGCCACTCATAACCTCCTTATCTTGCCAGAGCCTCAGCCCCTCCAGAAATATCACAGATCTCATTCGTTATAGTCTCCTGTCGGGCTTTATTTAATGTGAGAGTCAAATCCTCGATGACTTCCCTGGCATTATCACTAGCGCTCCGCATAGCTACCATTCGCGCTGATTGCTCGCTGGCAATAAGCTCGAGCGCTGCATGGTACACTTGCATCTCCACAAATCTAGGCAATAGTTCATTCAAAACTATACCTGGCTCGGGTTCGTAGATATATTCTCCTCTTTCACCTGAAGGTAGATCAACTGGTTCGATAGGGAGCAGCACCTCCATGGTAGGCTGCTGTACCATGGTCGAGACGAAACGGGGATAGGTGAGATACACAAGGTCAACTTCACCGCTACTATAGTCATCGATAACAACCCGAGAGATAGGCAGAGTGTCCTGAAGGCTCGGCCTATCGTTTATTCCGGTAAACTCCGCACGTATAGTTTGCCCGGCGCGAAGCATAAAATTTCTTCCTTTACGCCCTATTGTGATAACGGTGACCGGCACTATTTGCTCCGAAATGAAAGTGCCAATAACCCTGTTGAGGTTCGCATTGAGTCCGCCACAGAGTCCACGGTCGGTGGTAAAATGGACGATAGCGATTTTTCTTATTTCTCTATTTTGGAGCAATGGCTGCGCATCCTCACCAACCTGAGGATGAATAGCAAGATCTGCAATCACCTCGCTTATCTTCTCGGCATAAGGGCGCCCTGCCCTGGCTTGATCTTGAGCCCGCTTCATTTTGGCGGTTGCAATCATTTCCATAGCCTTGCAGATCTTGGCTGTATTCTCAACAGTCTGTATGCGCCTACGAAGAATTCGAGCGCTAATCATATGTCCTCCTAATAAGTGCTACTTCCCTTAAATTCTGCTATAGCCTTCTCCAGAACCTCTTTTGTGTCAGGCTTTATCTCTTTATCCTGGTTTATTTTTTGCTCTATTTCAGGATGGCTGCTTTTTATGAATCTATGGAAGTTCTCTTCCCAGGTCATGACCTTATCTACTGGCACTTCATCAAGAAAGCCATTGGTTACCGCATAGAGAATACTTACCTGTTCCCCCAGAGACATGGGGGAGTATTGTGGCTGCTTCAATATTTCGGTGATACGCCGACCTCGCTCTAACTGGCCCCTTGTAGCCTTATCTAGGTCTTCAGCGCCAAACTGAGCAAATGCTTGAAGCTCGCGAAACTGAGCGAGTTCTAATCGTAATGTACCGGCTACCTGCCTCATGGCCTTCCTTTGTGCAGAGCCACCGACTCGAGATACTGACAATCCCACATTCGCCGCTGGACGAATGCCAGCATTGAATAAATCAGGTTCCAGATAAATTTGCCCATCAGTGATTGAAATCACGTTTGTCGGGATATAGGCTGACATATCTCCCGCTTGAGTTTCAATAATAGGCAGTGCCGTGAGCGAGCCACCACCATGCTCAGGAGCCAGCTTAGCCGCCCTTTCAAGAAGTCTACTGTGCAGATAGAATACATCTCCAGGATAGGCCTCTCTGCCTGGTGGACGGCGGAGGAGCAAGGAAAGCTGTCGATAAGCCCAGGCATGTTTGTAAAGGTCATCATACACAATCAGGGCATCCTTCCCCTGTTCCATAAATTCCTCGCCCATAGCACAGCCGGCATATGGGGCAATATACTGTAATGGCGCTGGATCAGAGGCATCAGCAGCAACCACTATGGTGTGCTCCATGGCCCCATATTTCTCAAAGAGAGCCACTACCTGTGCAACCTTGGATGTCTTTTGTCCAACAGCCACATAGATGCAAATAACATCCTCATCTTTCTGGGCGATTATGGCGTCAATACCAATAGCCGACTTACCGGTAAAGCGGTCACCAATAATAAGCTCACGCTGGCCACGGCCGATAGGGATCATGCTATCGATAGCCTTGATACCTGTCATCACCGGGGTATCCACAGGCTTTCGTTCTGTTACGCCTGGCGCTACCCTTTCTATAGGGCGAGTTTTTTCTGTTGTAATTGGCCCTTTACCATCGAGCGGTCGCCCTAAGGGATCAATCACTCTTCCAATCAGCGCATTCCCAACCGGAACCTCGACCACTCTTCCCGTCGCACGAACCTCATCTCCCTCCTTAATCTGGCTACAATCACCGAGGATCACGGCACCGATATTATCTTCTTCCAGATTGAGTGCCAACCCCATAATGTCATGAGGAAATTGCAACAGTTCGTTATATTTCGCAGCGCTCAGTCCATGAACCCGGGCAATGCCATCGCCTATCTCCATTACTGTGCCTACATTGGCTGTAGTTGCAACAGCGCCAAAATGTTCAATTTCTTCTTTGATTATCGAAACAATATCCTGATCCCGAGCTGCCATCTATATCTCCTTTGTTGTATTGGCTTCACAAGTTCATCAAAATCCGGCTCCTACCAAGCTTTTTTTCAATAATTCTAACATATTATGGATACTTCCATCGATTAATGTATCACTAATCTTTGCCTTAAATCCTCCTATGATAGAAGGATCTACCCGGGCATCGATGACAACCTTGTGCCCAACCATTTCCCCAAATCGAGCTGAAAGGCTTTTTTTTATCTCATCATCCAGGGGCACAGCAGCTACTACCTCTGCATGTTCAATGCCATAATGGGCATCTAATAGCTGTCCATAGCGCTGTGAAATATCACCAATAATCTTCAATTTTCCCCTGCTCATAAGAAGGCAGGCTAAATTGAGGACTAAGGGATCTACTTTACCAAGCCGTTCTTTCAGAAGACTTTTCTTAGTATCAAAAGGTAGTTTCGGGTTTTCCAATAAACCCATAATCTTTATATCTGTTGCTATATCAGTAAGTTTGCGCAAGCCAACCTGCCAGCTTTCCGGTTCTCCCTTCTCCAATGCCAACTCAAAGAAAGCTTGAGCATACCGTTTGCCAGAACTAACCTGGGGCATTGTTAACCCTCGTTTATCATTAAGGCAGCGCTTTCCTCTAATGTCTTCTCAATTAAGCTGCGGTGTTTTTCTTTGTCTAACGTTTCGCTGATTACCTTCTCAGCAGCCAGTATTGCGGTGTCAACAAATTCCTTGCGTAATTCATTGATCGCCTTATCACGCTCACGCTCTAATTCTTCCCGAGTCCTGTCAACAATAGCCTGGGCCTCTTTTCGAGCCTCTTGTCGCGCTTCTTCTTTAATCCTTTCTCCTGCCTGTTCTGATTGCCCAATTATTGATTGTCCTTCCTCACGTGCCTTGCTGATCTGCTTTTCTACCTCTACTCGAGTGCGTTCATATTCTTTTTTTGTAGCCTCAGCTTGCTCCATACTTTTCTTTATCCTATTAGCACGCTCATCGAGCATTTTTCGAATCGGCTTATATCCAAAGAATGTAAGCAGCCCCAGCAAGATAAGAAAGTTGATCAGCTGGCCGATAAAACTTGGCAAGGTTAATCCCAAGAAACCTTCCATAAGCCTATCCTTCCATTATAAAACCGGAATATTATGCTACGAATATAAGCAAAATAGCTACTACTAAGGCGTAAATCGCCACTGCCTCAGCAAAGGCAATGCCTAAGATCATATTGGTCATTATTGCTCCTCTGGCCTCAGGATTGCGTCCTAATGCATTCATAGCCCCCATACCAAGCAGGCCAATCCCAACCCCTGGCCCAATGGCACCCAGACCTATAGCAAGCCCAGCGCCAATAAGTTTAGCTACAGTTGTCCATATTTCCATCAGTCTAACCTCCTTCTTGCCCTGAGGGCAAAATCAAATTGTACTTTATTCGCCTTCGCCAAAATACCCTGCAACGACTCGGCTGAGCTCGCCGAAGTATTGCTGTGGGGAGCTTCATTAAAAATCGCATTAAATGAATTATATTATAATCTTAGTGTCTTCGTGTCTTTGTGGCTGAAGTATTACCCTTATTCTTCCTCCATAACCGCAGCACACGCAAATCCCAGGGTCAGTCCACCAAATATCATGGCCTGAACAAAGCCAAAGAATGCCTCCATACCGTAGAATAGTGAAGGAAGCACCCAGGGAACAAGAAAGATCATTATCATGACAAGTATCATCCCTGCTGTCATGTTGCCAAAAAGACGAAAGGTGAAACTTACCATTCGCATTAAGTGACTAAGTATCTCTAATACCCCGGCGAAAACAAGCACCGAACCATGCAATAAACCACCTGCTCCAGCCTTGATATTACCGGTGAATATCAGTTTAAGCGCTTGCCACAGGGGACCAAATTGGAAGAATGTCTTTAGGTAGGAAACCCCTCTTGCCTTAAATCCCCAATATTCGACATAACAAAAGGAGACCACAGCAAGTGCTGCCGGGATATTAAGATCTGTGTTAGCGCTGCGAAATAAAGGCTCCCCGTTTATACGGATGGTCTCAAACCCTGGTATGAGGCTCACCCAGGCATTAGCCACAACAAAGAGAAAGATGGTAGTGCAAACGGGAAAAAACCATCTCCCATGTTTTTCGCCTGCCGGGTCCTCAATAAAATTCGCTGCTGCTTCAACTATCAACTCTAAGAAATTTTGTAACCCGGTTGGGACAATTTTCATATTACGGGTGCCAATAAAAAACAGACCACCCAACACTGCAATGCTTATCCATGCAGTAATCATGGTATTTGTTATAGGAAGATGGTGAAAAGGCTTTTCAGGGGCCGGGTGATATTTAGGGGCTTCAACATTAAATAAACTTATTGGCTTGGACCCAATTATCCCACTCCCGACCTCACTGCCGATAAAACTGATAATAATCATGGCGAAAATGGCAATGGCGAGCACCATTATTTTTAAAAAATTCACTCTGTGTCTTTTTTCAGACATTATCCCTCCTTTTTGCTCCTCTTCTGCCCTGAATTTATTAATATCGTATTCTTGGCCCCCTTTTGTTTAACGTGATTTTCTTTCCCCACCTTCTTATCCTCCTTCAAAAAGGGGCGCACCATTTGATACACTCCATACACCATTATTACTGTGCCAACGCCAAGACCGATGAGGCTATACAAAGGAAATTCATGAAATATTTTCCTGTCAAGCCACAGCCCTATTCCTGTTGGTATCAAAAGGCTTAATGGCACGTATAAACCAACTACCAGCAACTGTAAGGCTGCCGACCAATTTTTCATTGGTCCTCCTGTAGCGCCCTGAAAATAGTATTAAACCTTCACCATATCTCCGCACTTCTCCTTAGATCAAGCCAGCGCCTCTGGGATCGTGTAAGGGGCCCGATCTGCTCCTCTATCCACTCAACATCGCCTGTTAAGAGTGCAAGTTTCTCAGGGCCTGTCAGGTCATATTCATCAAGGGCGTCTGTGGCATGTTCAAGAAGATTGGTGAAGAATTCACTATTTGATGCAGCCCGCTCTAAGACCTTAATTATCTCCTCTTTGTGAATCAGGTCTTGAACCTCAGGCTCCTGAGTGGCAGCTATCTCAAGCGCTGAATCTACTGCTTTAAGAAGATCCTCCGGCTCAAATGGCTTTTCCAGATAATCTGCTGCGCCAAGTTTCATGGCCTGTACCGCTGATTTAACCGAGGCATAACCGGTAATGATAACAACAGGAAGGGATGGCTTTGCCCTTTTAATGTCTCTTAGGACCCTCATGCCTCCGATATCCGGCATGCGGATGTCAGTAAGCACAATATCGTATTCTTT
>QMLT01000063.1 GCA_003646875.1 Deltaproteobacteria bacterium | reverse complement strand
ATAATTAACAGAATGTAACAATTTTGCAACCTCTACTTTTATACTGTCTTAATTGTGGAACGATTAAACCTCCTGACAGCCCCCTAAGAACCTGTGTCACAGTGTCTGTTGTTCTACCCAGAATGTCAATATTTATTACCAGTTATTTATTACCAGTTATAACCTTATCACTAATCAGGTTCTTTTTTAGAAAACTCTTCAAATTGAGATTCCCTTCTGGGTCTATGGTTATTGTGAGTGCACCGGTCTGGTGTATGTTCAGAGCAGGAAAGGAGGAATGCTGTTTCTTTGTTTCTTTGGTTATTATAAAAAACTTTGGCCATTCCTTTCCCACCTCCTTGTTTTTGTTTTCAATCTGCACCTGTCGCTCATAGAAGTGGAAAGACCACCCTTGATAATCCAACATAATCTCTTTTGCATTGCCTGTTTGAATTTTAACCCCTTTAATTACCCTTTCTGTGGATAGGCTGAAAAATACATCTTTTGGATGAAAATTGTTGATCATGAATTGAAGGTTCTCTGTCCGGTGTGCCTGAGGGCTGCTTAGAAAAAGGTGGTCAATTCGCTGGATTTTTTCATGCCAGAGATAGGGAGCCACTACTATCCTGCCCAGATTAAAGCCGTTTTGAGCAAATGCATTATTTGTGATTAGCATTTTCTCTTTACCCGGGAACTGTATGAAAGATACATTTCCACTTCCAGCATCCAGAATTGTTACTCTTAGATTACTATTACAATGTGTTTTGTAGACCCACCACCCAATGTCTATAAAAAATACGACTAAAACAAAGACTAAGAGTATTCGGTAGAATCTTGAGCGTGTGAAATTAAGGCTTAGGAAAAGCACGCCGTATAATAAGACAATCTCCAGCCAATTAGGTTGAATCACCCAGATTGAGCTCCAGGGAATATCTGACCAGAATTGAACTATAGAGATTGCCAGATTGAGACCAAATTCACCTAAGGAAAGGAAAAACCCCGCCAGGGCAGGAGAAAGGAGCAATGCAATGCAAGATAGTAATCCAAGGGGGATAACCCACAGCCCTATTATAGGGACTACTGTCAGGTTAGCAGGAAGCGCTACCATAGAAAAGCGGTGGAAATGGTGGGCGATAAGGGGTATTGTCATAATTGTAGCAGAAGTTGTTACAGCAATCAGACCCAGGGTATACGTCAGAATTGAATGTAATGTCTGGCCTTTATTAAAAAACTCCTTGTCCTTTTTAAATTTTGCTATGCGAGAAAAGATTAAAGGCGCCAGCCATAGAATGCCAGCCACAGCCACAAAGGATAGCTGAAAAGAAATGGTGAAAAGGGCATTCCCATTGAGGGTAAGTATTATAAGGGCTGCTAGGGAAAGACTGGACCAAACATCCTTTTCTCTGCCTATAATAAAGGACCATAAGAATACCAGAACCATTACCATAGCTCTCTGGGTAGAAATGTGTAGTCCAGTGAGTAAGGCGTAGGCAATCACTGGCACAGTGGTTATAGTTGCTGCAAGTTTTCTTATGTCTGTCATAAGAGTTACACGATAGGATAGGGATAAGAGCCATTTTGCAGAAACAAAGAAGAGCCAGGCTACCAAACCGAGATGGAGACCTGAAACAGCCATTATATGACTTACGCCTGATCTATTAAATGGCTCCCTTAGGTTAGACGTAAGACCTTGCCTTTCTCCAAGAATAAGGGCAGTATAAATAGGACCTGTTGCTTTAGAGAGCCTTTCATGAAAAAGTTGTCTCAAAGGGCCTCTGATTTTCTCCAATATACTTCCTGCAAAACCAAGGTTTCCCTTTCCCATTGGGACAACATATTGTCCATCAGTAACTATGGCTACCAAGGAAATCGTTTGGCTTTTCATATAAGACCGGTAATCAAAATTGCCTGGATTATTAAAGTTTTTGAATTTTTTTAGTTTAGCAGGAAATCGGATCCGATCGCCAACCTTTAGATCGCCCCTATATCCATATATCTTTATTAAAAGGTTGATTTTTACTCTCCTGACTTTTTTGGCGAAAAAGATTTTTTCTCCATGGATTCGGAAACTCGCCGTATTGAATTGTATCTTCGGCGGCCTATAGACTGTTCCCTCGATAATTACTCTTTCATTTTTGAGGATTATTTGAGGTAATTCTGGCAGGGTGTGTCTGCTAATTTGGGTGTTGATACCTATTAGCATAAAGATGGCCATTAACCAAACAATGGGAGATTTGAAAGGGATAATAAAAACTATACCGAGACAAAGCAAAATGATCAAAGGGAATAAAAATACAGGGAGGTTAACATTAGTCAGGATATTGTGACCAATAAGGATACCAATAATGGTTATACACAGTGCCGGAACAAGTGGACGAGAGAACATAGGTAATTTGTTGGGTGTGCAGTGTTTCTTGAGTTTATTAGGTTCGTTTTAAAAGAAAGTTTAAGGAGGTATTTACCTTAGGCGCTTTAGACCACTTCGTGCATTTCACAGATTTAAAACCCTATGTACACTAAGGACACAATAAACACTATTGCTTTTCACGCCAGATTTTTGATCCAAGTAGGGACAACTTCAGATCGAGGTCTTGATAACCCCTATCAAGATGATATACCCTTGAGATCTCTGTCCTTCCTTTTGCTACTAAACCAGCAAGAACAAGGGATGCGCTTGCCCTTAAATCAGTTGCCATAACCTGGGCCCCTGATAAATTGGTTTTACCACGAACAAGGGCCTGACCACCATTGATTTCGATATCTGCTCCCATCCTCCTTAATTCACTCACATGCATGAATCGATTCTCAAATATGGTCTCTCTGATTATGCTCCATCCATCGGCAATGCTCATCAGCGACATAAATTGAGCTTGCATATCTGTAGGAAATCCAGGAAATTGCATGGTTTTTATATCTACACTTTTAATTTTATCATGGCCTATAACAATAAGAACTTCTCCTTCTTTTTTTATTTCTGTACCGGTTTCAAGGAGTTTTTCCATAATGGCTTCTATGTGGTTTTCATTACAGCCTTTTATCGTTATTTCTCCCTTTGTTATAGCTGCTGCGATTAAAAATGTGCCAACCTCAATTCGGTCAGGTATAATGGTATATTTAACAGGATGTAATTCTTTTACCCCGGTAATGGTCACAGTATCAGTGCCTGCCCCATTGATTCTTGCTCCCATCGTCTTTAGCATATTAGCCAGGTCAATAACCTCTGGTTCTTTAGCAGCATTATGTAATGTGGTAACTCCATCTGCTTTAACAGCAGCCATCATTAAGTTTTCAGTGCCAGTAACTGTAGATATATCAAAAAATATATCAGCTCCCCGGAGTTTATCAGCATTGGCAACCACATATCCATGTGCCAAATTGATATCGGCCCCCATTAAAGACAAGCCCTTTAGATGCAAGTCTATTGGTCGGGCACCTATAGCACAACCACCTGGAAGGGAAATTTTTGCCTTTCCCAGCCTGGATAAAAGCGGGCCTAAAACAAGTATAGAGGCCCGCATTGTCTTTACTAATTTGTAAGGGGCAATATGACTATTAAGGTTATCCGTGTTTACCTTGAGAGATTGATTATTTTCCTCGAAGACAACTCCAAGATTAGAAAGGATCTCCTTTATAGTCCAGATATCTTTTAATTTAGGGATGTTATCTAATGTATGCCACCCGCCTGTCAGGAGACAGGCTGACAGTATTGGTAAAGCGGCATTCTTAGAGCCGCTAATTGTTACCTCTCCTTTAAGTGGATCTCCCCCCTCGACAATAATTTTATCCATATCTTTTACTGTTATTTATACGCTGGATGTTTCCATAACCTAATGTCTTAAAATTTATCCGCCAGCCATCTGCCTGCCCCGATACAATCGGGGCGTGCAGGGATGCTCCAAATTAGCTTCCCCGCTATTTGGAGACAACATCGACCCTTTTTTTAGCCATTACCAGACGATATTTTTTTCGGTAATCCATGCGTCGTTCTTTATAACTAAAAGACTGGGTAGAATCTATATGATGCAATGCTATTTCTGTCTGATTCGGATCCATTTCTATAAGAAGCCATCCACCGGGTTTAAGATACATTTCACTTTCTTCAATTATTTTTTTAATAAAGTACATGCCATTTTCATGTCCGTCAAGGGCAATCTGAGGCTCATAACACCGCACCTCCGGGGGTAGCGCCTTAAACGCCTCGGAAGGAATATAAGGAGGGTTAGATAGGATCAAATCAAAGCTAACAGAGGAGTTGGAGAATGGCTGCCAGAGATCACCTTGGCGGAATGTTATTCTTCTGTTAAGGTTATGGTGGCGTGCATTATCTTTGGCCAAAGCCAGCGCCTTAAAAGAGATGTCACTGGCCCATAAGGCAGCATTTTGAATTTCTTTTGCCAAAGATATTGCTATTACTCCAGATCCAGTGCCTAAATCTAATATTTTTGGGTGGCGACTATCTGAGAAAAGATTCCTCTTCCAGAGCTTGAGCGCCTCTTCAACGAGAAGTTCCGTTTCTGGCCTTGGAATCAAAACCCCTGGGCTTACTAAAAAGTCAAGAGACCAAAATTCCTGATGCCCGATAATATATTGGAGGGGTTCTCTTTTTAAGCGTCTTCTAATAAGGGAGCGATAACCAGCAATCTCTAAAGGGTTTAATGGCTGATCGAATTCAAGATAGAGTTCAACCCTTGTTTTCTTTAGTTGGTGGGATAATAGGACTTCAGCGCAAAGGCGAGGGCTCTCTATCCCATTATCTCTGAGAAACTCTGTGGCGGCATTCAAGATTCCCTGGATAGCCCAGTTTTTTTGAGTCATAAGAGATGCTTTGTTTGACCCTTCTCGGACTCGGCATTAAAATGAGCAAGGAGTGGACGCAAAATGAGATCAAGTTCACCATGCAGAATATCCTCAAGTCTATAGATCGTCAATCCTATTCTATGGTCGGTTACTCTCCCTTGAGGGAAATTATAAGTCCTGATCCGTTCACTTCTATCGCCTGAACCCACCATATGTTTGCGCTCCTCTGATATTTTTGATCGCTGTTCCGCCTGTTGAAGGTCCAGCAATCGAGACCTGAGGACTTTCATGGCTTTTGCCTTATTTTTGTGCTGGGATTTTTCATCCTGACAAGAGACTACAGATCCAGTAGGAATGTGTGTGATTCTCACAGCTGAATCTGTAGTATTAACGCTTTGACCTCCTGGGCCTGAGGATCTATACACATCTATCCTGAGATCAGCTGGGTCAATTGATACATCAACCTCTTCTGCCTCAGGCAACACGGCTACAGTGACAGCTGAAGTATGTATTCGGCCTTTTGACTCTGTTTCTGGTATTCTCTGGACCCTGTGAACTCCACTCTCATATTTAAGACAGCTATATACTTTTTGCCCCTCTATTAATGCAATGAGTTCCTTAAAACCGCCCAGACCTGTAGGGCTTTGGCTTAGAATATCTATTTTCCAGCCTTTACTCTCTATGTAATAAACATACATCCTAAATAGATCTGCAACGAATAGGGCTGCCTCTTCTCCTCCAGTGCCTGCTCTTATTTCAAGAATACTATTTTTCTCATCATTTGGGTCCTCGGGGAGGAGCAAAAGCCCTATTTCGCGTTCCAGCTTCGCTAAGGTAGCCCTCAAGTTATCTATTTCTTTTCGAGCGAGTTCTCTTAACTCTGTCTCAGGATCATCAAGGAGGCTTTCAGTATCTTTAATCTTTTCTTTTACGGCTTTATATTTGCGGAAGGCGTCTACTACAGGTTGGAGACTCACATGCTCTTTCAAATATTTCTGGTAGAGGCTTTGTTGTTGAATAACCTCCTGTTTACTCAATTCAAACTCCAAAGCGCTAAGCCGTCTTTCTACCTCTTCAATTTGGGGGAACATAATCAATTATTCTCTTATTGCTTCTTTTTGCTTGTCGTATTATTTTTCGCAACATTCTGGTACTTACGTCTGAATCTTTCAACACGCCCCTTAGTATCGACAATTTTTTGCTGGCCAGTAAAGAGGGGATGACATTGAGAACATATCTCCACCTTAATCTCCTTAACAGTAGAAAAGGTTTCAAATTCATTACCGCAGGCACAATGAACAATTGCCTTTTGAAAGGCTGGATGAATATCTTTTTTCATGCTGTTGATCTCCATTTATTAAAATTAGATGTTATACGTGCCCGCCCGGCTCACAAGCCAGCCCGCCTGCCGAGCAGAGCGAGGCGGCCAGGGCGAGAGCGTTGCGGGCAGGCCTGTCTAAAAAGTCCCAGACATGTCGGGGCTAAACCCAAAGGCTATTCGCAATTCTATTCATGAGTTTAGCTCACTTTAGGCGCTTTAGCTATGGCCCAGGCCTGGCAAAACCTGGCTCAGTAAAGAGAGGTCAGGATTGGTAAGACATCAGAAACAAGTGGATATTCAAATCACATCGCACCTCCCGATCCCGTCATAGTCTCGGGACTGGGAGACGGGCTTATTTTAAACTTTCTATTGATTCATTGAAGCTAAAAACTCTTTATTGTTTTTCGTTCCTTTCATTTTCTCTATTAGGAATTCTATGCTATCAACTGGAGTAAGAGGGGCAAGGACTTTACGTAGAATCCAAATTCGATTAAGATCTTCTTGCTCGATCAAAAGCTCCTCCTTCCTTGTTCCTGAACGATTGATGTCAAGGGCAGGAAATATTCGCCTATCGCTCAATTTCCTGTCAAGATTTACCTCCATATTGCCTGTACCTTTGAATTCTTCGAAAATTACCTCATCCATTCTGCTTCCTGTATCGATAAGGGCAGTGGCAATTATGGTTAGGCTTCCCCCCTCTTCAAGGTTCCTGGCAGCTCCAAAAAATCTCTTGGGACGGTGAAGGGCATTTGAATCAACACCTCCAGACAAAATTTTACCACTCGGCGGCACTACAGTGTTGTATGCCCTGGCAAGTCGAGTGATACTGTCTAAGAGGATAAGAACATCTTTTTTGTGCTCAATTAATCTTTTGGATTTTTCTAAAACCATCTCAGCCACTTGCACATGGCGTTGCGGAGGTTCGTCAAATGTAGAACTAATAACCTCAGCTTCCACAGAGCGGGCCATATCAGTAACTTCTTCGGGTCTCTCATCAATTAAAAGGACTATTTTATGTATTTCCCTATCATTTTTGGTCACAGCGTTAGCAATATCTTTTAGAAGCATTGTCTTTCCCGTTCTCGGTGGAGAGACGATCAAACCTCTTTGTCCTTTCCCTATCGGTGTCATTAGATCCATAATCCTCGTTGAGAAATTATCAGGATCAGTTTCTAATTGTATTCGTTCTGTTGGGTAAAGAGGAGTCATATTATCAAAAAGTATCTTATCTGCAGCTGCTTCTGGATCTTCATAATTGATATTTTCGACTTTTAGCAAAGCAAAGTATCTTTCTCCATCCTTTGGTGGTCTTATCTGGCCTGAAACAGTATCTCCTGTCTTTAAAGAAAATCGTCTGATCTGAGATGGTGAAACATACATATCATCAGGACCGGGAAGATAGTTAGAATCAGGTGAGCGAAGAAAACCAAAACCATCTGGTAAGATTTCCAATACTCCTTCTCCGTAGATAACACCGTTTTGTTCTGTCTGGGCCTGCAAAATAGAGAAGATAAGGTCTTGTTTTCGCATATCTGTGGCGCCAACTATTTTGAATGTTTTCGCTACATCTATGAGTTCACTTATATTTTTACTTTTAAGCTCAACTAAATTCATCTCTTTCAACGCCTCTATAAATCTGCAAAATATATGTATTTCACTTTTTTCCCTCCTTTTTAGCGCTCACAGCAAAAAGAGAGATAAAGCTTTCACACCTCTCACATGAGGTATTTTACTCATTGTATTCCTGAAAACTATTTGTAAACGCTGATTATAAGCAGACCGTAATTGATGAAAAATTTAATAGCTTAATTTAGCGAGGAATGCATTTCTTGTGGATGTATTACATATTATTTATAATAATAAATCTCTAATACCTTTATGTCAAGGGATTTTACATGTTATAGCATTTATGCCATTTGATTCTTATTGAGCCATTTTAAAAGACAATCCATATCTGTTGGAAGAGGGGCCTCAAATTCTATGTATT
>QMLT01000062.1 GCA_003646875.1 Deltaproteobacteria bacterium | reverse complement strand
TATTACAACTGGTAAAGTTTTGAACCTTACGAAAAAATTATGTTTGAAGACAATCATCTATATGATATATGTAATAAATATGATGATAGGTAATTTGTTGATTGCTATATCTAAGGGGAGATAATTATGGCCCAAATTGACGCCTTTTTTAAGCTCATGAATGAGCAAAGAGCCTCAGACCTTCATCTGGTAGCCGGTCAACAACCCGTTTTGAGAATCAGGGGGGATCTGGAAAGGGTAAAATACAAGGAATTGGATGACGATAACCTCAAGACCATGCTCTACGAAATAGCCCCTGAGCACAAGATCAAGATATTTGAAGAGACAGGAGATGTTGACTTTGCCTACGAGATACCGGGATTGGCTCGTTACAGGGCTAATTTCTTTAGACAGAAAAATGGTGTGGGTGCAGTGTTTAGAGAGATACCTGATAAAATTCTTACCTGCGAAGAACTTGGCCTTCCTCCAGTTATTCGACAGCTTGCTACACTGCCAAGAGGTCTTGTCCTGGTAACGGGTCCAACCGGCAGTGGAAAGTCAACCACGCTTGCAGCCATAATAGATGAGGCCAACAAGACCAGAAAGGATCATATCATTACTGTTGAGGATCCAATCGAGTTCGTGCATATAAGCCAAAAGGCCATAGTAAATCACAGAGAGGTCGGAATTCACACAAGATCATTTGCTGCTGCATTACGAGGAGCGCTTCGGGAGGATCCGGATATTATACTGGTTGGCGAGATGAGAGACCTGGAGACAATCGAGCTTGCAATTGAGGCCTCCTCAACAGGCCACCTTGTCTTTAGCACACTCCATACATCCTCTGCCGCTAAGACAGTGGACAGGGTAATAGATGTGTTTCCTACCCACCAACAAGAGCAGATAAGAAGCACCTTATCAGATGGCCTTAGGGCTGTGGTATGCCAGAGCCTGTTTCGAAGGATTGACACAGCAGGCATGGATTCGATGGGCCGGGTTGCAGCACTCGAGATCATGATTGCCACCCCAGCAGTGAGAAACCTGATACGGGAGAGAAAAACATTTCAGATCCCATCCGCTATCCAGACTGGGAAGAAACACGGAATGCAATCATTAGATGACTGTATCATGGAGCATTTAACCAAAAAGAGGATCAGCGCAGAAGAGGCATATGCAAAATGTAACGACAAGGCTAAGTTTCTTCCATTTCTCAAAAAACCTCCTGTAGATTTTACCGAGATATAAACACTTAGGAGCATAGAAATGAGAAAACAACAGATAGACCATATCCTGGGGACTATGCTGGAGTCATATGAAAATGTCTCCGACCTGAATATCACAGTAGACAAGCCATTTCAGGTAGAATCATCTGGAGAATTGAAGCCCGTTTCTCTTGAGCCTTCTGTTGACCGATTAACCCCGTTTCAGGCAGAAATATTTGCCCTTAACCTGATTAATAATGACAGGAGGCTCACCAAAATCCTTCTCACCGAAGGCTCCTGTGACTTATCATATCAGTTGGCTGGAAAGGCGCGCTTCAGGGTAAATGTATTTTCTCAAAAAGGATATTATTCTGTGGTGATGAGACAATTAGCAACCAGGGTGCCAACTATTGAAGAAATGAAACTTCCTCATGCCTTCTACAAAATGACAGAGGAATTGAATGGCATTATCCTTGTCACCGGAGCTACTGGAAGTGGAAAGACGACATCTCTTGCTGCCTTTTTAAACGAGATAAACGAAAAAAGGTCAGTCCATGTTGTTACATTAGAGGATCCAGTTGAATATATCCATTCCCAGAAAACAGCCACATTTAACCAGAGAGAAATGGGCGCCGACTTTGATGAATTTGCTTCCGGCCTAAGGGCTGCCCTGCGTCAGGCGCCAAAGATTATTCTGGTAGGTGAGATGAGAGACAGGGAGACAGTAGAGATAGCCCTGTCTGCAGCCGAGACCGGGCATCTTGTCTTGAGTACCCTTCATACAGTGGATGCAGGGCAAACAATAAACAGGATTATTGGCATGTTTGACACGGCTGAGGAAAAACAGATAAGAATTCGGCTGTCCGACACCATCAGGTGGATAGTATGCCAAAGGCTAATGCCTAAAATCCAGGGTGACCGCGTGGCTGCATTTGAGATATTAGGCACAAACATGAGAGTAAAAGACCTTATCCTCCATGGCGAAACTGAAGAAAATACCTTTTATGATATTATGGCCAATAGCCAGGCCTTTGGTATGATGACATTTGATCAATGTATTGCCGAACACTATAAAAATGGCCTTATTACTGAAGAAACGGCTCTCGGCTATGCATCACACAAGGCAGTCGTTAAAAGGGAAATCGATTCCATCAAGGCAGCCAGGGGAGAAAAGACAACATCTATAGAGGGGCTTGAGGTAGATAAGGAATACGGAAAAACAATGTAAAGATCTACGCCTGCAACAGGTAGTACCTAAATAAAGAATCCAGGCCCAGTCTGGGGCCCGGAGTGAGGATCTGGCTTTGATTTATCCTCATAGGGGATTCGTGATGCCTGCCCGCCATCGCGAGCTCAGGCGAGGCGGGCGGGCGTGTTATTTCAGTGTTTTTAGGACATCATCATTTTCTGTTTTCATTCCAATACTCCCTGGTTGTATTTCTATACATAGCCAGAGAACACTGACCTGGCTTAGTGAGCAAGCTTTTTTCCGTTAGAGTAACACAGGAGAGTGAGTTATGGATATTACATGTGATTCATGTGGGGCAGCATTCAAGATACCGGATGAAAAGTTGCCGCCCAATAAAGTGATAAGTGCTACCTGCCCAAGATGTAAGGCTAAAATAAAGATAGATACAAGGAAGCCTGATAAGGAGATAATTTCAGGGGAAACACTTGAGCAAGACAGCCGCCCTCTTGAGCTCTTTGAGGAAGGAACCAGATTGGCCCTCGTGTTGAATCGAGATGATGGGCAGATAAACGATATCAATTCTGTTTTGAAGGAATTAAAATATAAACCTATCATAGCCACATCAATACAAGATGCAATGGGTAAACTTCGCCTTTATCACTTTGATCTGATTATCCTCTCCGATGGTTTTGATGGGCAAAACATTGAAGGCAGCCCAGTCACTCATTATCTTAATCATCTTTCTATGAGTGTGAGGAGAAAGATCTTTCTCGTTCTGGTAAGCGAAAAATTCGACACGATGGATAATATGATGGCCTTTACGTTAAGCGCCAATCTTGTGATAAACCCTGCTGATCTTTCCAGGTTACGCCTAATACTCAACAAGGCCATCCCTGATCATGAGAAGTTTTATAAGATATTTATGGATACCCTCAAAGAGGTAGGGAAGGAGTAAAAAAGAGACTTTTTCACTTTATCTGTATGAGTGTATGAGACAATGGTAGCGTCAAAATTTAGTATGTTGCTAACTTTCTTAATTGTCAATTTAAAATCGAGAATTTTCAATTAACAGATAAGCCCATACCCGACAAATAAAAATCAATAGGTTATGTATCACCATGAGGTGGCGCTGTGTATGAGACCCTCTTAACAATGCTGTAGACGATAGGGATAATAAATAAGGTAAGAAAGGTAGAAAACAGCAACCCTGAAGCTACCGCTACAGCCATGGGTGATCTCAGTTCCGCTCCTTCCGTATGGCTTAATGCCATTGGAAGCATTCCAAGTATGGTGGTAATGGCAGTCACCAAAATGGGTCGAAGTCTCACAGATGCCCCTTCTACAATAGCTGCTTCAAATTCAATCCCTCTCTTCTTTAATCTATTGATATAGTCTATCATAACAATGGCATTATTAACCACTATGCCTGTTAGTATCAAAACGCCCATAATGGCTGGCACAGAGAGGGTTTTTCCAAAACCATAGAGGCCAAAGACCACACCTATAAATGCTAGAGGAACAGTAAACATGATGACAAAAGGTGTCAGAAGTGATTCAAATTGGGCTGCCATTATCATGTAGACCAGCATAATAGCGATAAGCAATGACCATGAAAGCGAAGAGAATGCCTCCTGCATATCCTGGTAGCGCCCCCCAAATTTGACAATATATCCCTCAGGCAGCCTTATTTTAGCCACCTTTTCTTTGATGTCTTTTATAATGCTGCCCAAGTCTCTTCCAAAGTAATTTCCCTTCACCGTAACCTTTCTCTCTTGATCCTCTCTGGTTATCTCAACCGGCCCCTTTCCGTATCCAATCTCTGCCACCTGATAAAGGGGTATCTGGGGGCCCAAGGGAGAGGAGATATTAATATTGCGTATGTCGCTCACAGAGTCTCGGTCAATATCCTGAAGCCTTACCCTGAGATCATATTCATCACCTGCTATTCGATATCTGCCCGCCACTATTCCAAGAAATGCCTCTTTAACCGTCCGGCCAATCGTGCCAACCGTGAGCCCTAAGCGTGCCGCCTTTTCTCTATCCACCTTTATCTGAATTTCTGGCTTTACAGACTTAAGGCTCAGCTCAATATCTCGAAATCCAGGGATATCCCTGCACCTTTCTGCAATTGATGTGCTGATTTCCTTAAGGACGGGAAGATCCTTGCCAAAGACCTTAATCTCTATAGGTGATTCTCCTCCGCCGCCCATCATCATCTCTCCTATATCCATAAAATTGAATTCGGCATCCTGCACCTTTGGGAGTCTCCCGCGTATTGCATCTGTTATCTCATCCGATGATCTAACTCTTTTCTCCTTATCCACAAGCTTGACCATTATCTCGGCCTCATTCACATCTGCTGCCCCCATACCCCATGCAATATCCATCTTGGTCGCCTGTGAAAGCCCAATAAATGAGGTGATATACTGTGTTTCAGGCTGGTCAAGCGCTACGTCTTCAATCTGTTTGATTACCCTGTTGGTTTCCTCCAGGTTGGTGCCTACCGGCATCTTTGCCATCATGGATAATATTGGCATATCCTGTTTTGGCATAAACTCCATACCCAAACGCGGGACCATAAAGATTGCTCCGACAATGAGGAAAGCAGTGGCGCTGAGCACTGTCTTCCTGTGTCTGAGGGAAAAGCGAAGGGTCTTCCTATACATATTCCTGATAGGCTCAAATCCGCTCTTCACACGTTCTCTTCCCGCTTCATCTCTTCTTTTCCCTTTCAAGATACTGGAGGCAATCATGGGCACTATGGTAAGGGACACAAATAAAGATGCCAGCAGCGCCAGGCATACAGTTACAGCTAATGGGCGCGAGAGTTTTCCGGCTATCCCTGATGTCAACACCATGGGTAAAAACACGGCTATTGTTGTCAATGTGGATGCAGTTATGGCCATCCCAACCTCTGCTGCCCCTGTCTTTGCAGCCTCATTTCTGTTTTCTCCTAATTCATCTAAGTGTCTAAAGGTGTTCTCTATTACCACCACCGCATTATCAACCAGCATACCAATCCCGAGGGCCAGACCACCGAGTGTCATAATATTAAAGGTATAATCCAGGGCATAAATACCCATAAAGGTAGTAACTACAGACAGCGGTATAGCCAGAGATATAATTAAGGTCGATCTCCAACTGCCAAGGAAAAGGAGGATAACTATAACGGCCAGGATAGCCCCCTGAATGGCATTGAAATTTGTTCTCTTCACTACCTTCTTGATAATCCTGGAATAATCTATTACAGCGTGAAATTTAATATCCTCTGGAATCTCTCCCCTCATCTCTTTTAAGGCTCTCTTTACCCTGTCAATGACCTTAACCGTATTTGCGCCTGACTGTTTAAGGACCAGCATCACTAAGGAATCTTTTTTATTGGTCCTGGAATAGTTTCTGATCTCTTTGTGTGTATCCTTGACCGTTGCTATATCTTTAATATATACGGGTGTGCCATCTTTGATAGCAACAATAGTATTAGAGATGGGCGCAATGGATTTATATTCGCCTAAGGTTCTTACTAAATACTCAACATAGCCCCTTGTGACATGCCCCGCCGAGATATTCAGATTCTCTCTTCTGAGTGTCTCTATAACCTGGCTGATAGAAAGTTTATAGGCATGGAGTTTATCCCTATCAACAAATACATTTATCTCTCGTTCCAGTCCTCCTGAGATCCAGCAGCTTGCAACCCCATCCAGCCTCTCAATTCTTGTTTTAACATTATCTTTTAGATATTTTCTGAGTTTGATCGTATCATCCATTCCAGTGATTCCGTAAAAAAGGATAGGGAAATCTGACATGTTAAATTTCATCACAGTCGGGGTATCCGCATCCTCAGGAAGCATGTCTGCCAGCCAGGAAATCTTGTCCCGAACATCCTGCGCTGCAAAGTCAAGCAAGGTCCCCCATTCAAACTCAGCCATTACCACAGATACACCCTCTCTGGATATTGATCTGACTGTTTTGACTTTTTTTACAGTGCTTACAGCCTCTTCTATGGGCCTGGTGACCAGGTTTTCAATATCTTCACTGGCCACACCTTCATAAGTGGTAAGAACAGAAGCGAATGGGTATTCAAGCTCAGGCATCATATCTACACCAATCCTGGTAAAGGCGATGATGCCAAATAGGCATACAATCAGGGTCAACATAAGAACAGTAATCTTTCGGTTCACAGAAAATGCTGAAATATTCATCTATTCCCTCTCTACCCTAACCTGTGTTTTATCCGCCATTCCATAGTGTCCTTCAATAGCAACCTCTTCCCCTTCTTTCAAGCCATCAATCACCTCGATCTCTTTTTCATTGGTGATACCTGCTGTAATTGCCCGCAACCTCACTGTATTGCCTTCAATTACAAAGACAACTGTATTGCCTTCCCTCTTGATTACCGATTTGAATGGCACAATAAGGGCGCTTTTATGTATCGTAGGGTAAATCTTTACCCTGGCAAACATGCCGGGTTTTAATCTGTGATCCTTATTAGGGATCTCAACATTTACTGTAAATGCCCTGCTCACAGGATCTACCATTGGATTTATCGTCGAAACCTTACCTTTAAAAATAATACCCGGGTAGGTATCTACTGTAACATCTACAGGGTTGCCAATGTGTATATGGGCTATATGGATTTCGGGCAGGCTAATCTTTGTCTTTACCTTGTCTATATTCATGATCAAAAAAAGAGGGCTTGGAGGCATAGTGGATACATATTCCCCCTGATTAATAAATCTTTTTACTATCAGGCCAGAAAATGGTGCAATAATCACTGTGTCTCTGAGTTTTTGGTTAGCCATTGCCAGATTTTCCCTTGTACTTAAAATCTGGGCCCTGATTACTTCCATCCTGGTCACAGCCATTGAATAGGCTGTGTCAATATCGTCGTATTTCTGTTGGGAAATAACATTTTTTTTCAAAAGGTTAGCCAGTCGTTCCCTTTCTTTTTTTAGATTTTCTACCTTCACTTCCGCCTCTTTGAGTTGTGCCTCGGCCACCCTGACCGCTGCCTGACCCTGCCGTACAACAATCAGCAAATTTTGTTGGTTCAACTGGACCAATGGCTGTCCCTTTTGTACCTTGTCCCCTTCATCCACGTACACTATTTCTATGGTTCCGGAAATTTTCGGGCCAATCTTTGATTCATATTCAGGAAATATTGTCCCGGTGGTAGAGATAGGAACAGAGATATCGCCCCTCTTTACTGTGAAAACCTTTACTGTTGGTGGCTCGACTACTTTAATGCCAGCAGGGGTAATCTTCTCTTCAGAATCGGAATTCTGACATCCACACATCAAAAGAGCTAACCCAATTACTATCCAAATAAAAATAGAACGCTTAGGGACCATATCTCGCTCCATAGCTGGAAGAAATTGTTAATAACCTTAACTTGTTATGCTATGTGTTTCTCATGCTCTCTGTCAAGATATTTGGTGATTACCAGATCTTTGAAGATATATGATTTACTATAAAGGCGTGGATTACATAAATGCTAGATTATTACATTCCAGACTGGAAAAAAGATTAATTATCTTTGCCCGATAGGCTGATGGTTTTTGTGTTTCTAAATTTCAGGACACACGAAAAAATAGATATCTCTGCGTGCTTAGCACCTCTGCGGTAAAAACCATTCAAAGCAAATTCTTCCAGTCTCCACTGACATTCCTCCTTATGGTATCCAGTGGGCTGAGAATGGCAGATAAATTTTCCCCATCACGTGTGTATAGATTTCAGTGGTCTTGACATCAGCGCGTCCCATTAGCTCCTGGACCACACGGATATTAACGCCATTTTCAAACAGAT
>QMLT01000061.1 GCA_003646875.1 Deltaproteobacteria bacterium | reverse complement strand
TCTCCGTCCAGTTCAAAACGAGCGAAAAGATATTTTTTAAGGAAATTATATGCAAGCTCACGATCATTACTGGCAATTTTTTCCATCTCATCCTTGAGACGACTCACAGGAAAGAAGTTATCCAGATACCTGTTACAGAGACCCTGTACTTTTTTATCAAGTTTTTCGCGTGCAAGACCCCGTTTTTCCTCATCACTCAGTGTGAGGTTTCTTGTTTTTTCAAAAACAAGATCAAGGGTGCTTTTTATCTCTCCCAAAATACTACCTCGTACCTGTTTTTTGTACCTCAGGGATCTTTTGTATCTTGTAAAGGCATCTCAGTGTTAATTCCCTGAGAAATTCTTGATCATCATTTCCCCTAATTCCTTAGATCGGTTTGTGGCTGCCTCAACAGCATTGATAAGAGTCGTTCGAAGACCGCCCTTCTCTAAGGTATGCAGGCCAGTTATGGCTGTTCCACCGGGTGAGGTGACCTTATCCTTTAATTTTCCGGGGTGCTCCTTTGTCTCCATCAATAATTTTGCAGCGCCCAATACTGTTTGGCTTGAAAGAAAAAGAGCATCTTCTCTTGAAAGGCCCATTTTTACCCCGGCATCGGCTAAGGCATCGACAATTAAAAAGATATATGCGGGACCACTACCGCTTAACCCTGTGATGGCATCCATGAGATTCTCTTCGATGATAACGCTTTCCCCTACAGAATCAAAGATAGCCTGAGTTAGCTTAAGATCATCTTTTAAGGCATGCTTTCCAGGCGCAATGGCAGCGGCGCCCTCTCTAACAGATGCAGCGATATTGGGCATGACCCGAATAAGACGTAAGTCCTTGTTTAGGCACGATTCTATGGCGGCCAATGGAACTCCGGCGGCGATGGAGATAATGATTTTGGACTTATCCAGACAGTCAGCTGTTTCCTTTAATATTGATGCCATGATCTGAGGTTTGATCGCATAGATAACAATTTCCGATGCCTTAACCACATCGAGATTGTTTTTTGCTATGACCACGCCATACACTTCCTTGATAGATTTAAGTCTATCGTTACGAATGTCTGAGCATGTGATGTTTTCTGGAATAGACGAGCGGGAATGAACAAGCCCATTGATAAGGGCCTCGCCCATATTTCCTGTTCCGATTATCCCGATCCTTTTGTCTTTTAACATGGCCTCTCCCCTCGCTCGCAGATGGATTTTATGGTGTGGATAGGGTGATTCAAACACCAACCCCAAACGTTGTTAATGCATTAATTCAATCCCCACACCCGCGTTATTTTAGTGTTTAGGTTTTTTTAGTCAAGAGAAAATATTTCTCAGGCGCCAACATCAGTCTTGTGAGAAGCGGTCGATTCTGTTATTTGGCCTGATAAACAGGAATGCCAGCCATTTTATATGAAAGCGCCTAAACTGCTTTCATGGTTCGTTGTGGCCGAAAGTCCATGGGTGTTCATCGGAACCTCCCATTTATTTTAAGTTGCTCCAATTCCTGTAAAGTAGTATGTAAAAAAGCCTATGGATTCTCTGCCAATCATAAAATCTCCTCGTCTTCAGCCAAATCAGACAGTTGGGATTATCGCGCCAGCAAGCCCTGTTAACCAATCCGAAATATCAGAAGGCTTAAAGCTTTTAGAATCTTTTCCTTTAAAGATAAAACAAGGCGAACATATCTTTGATCGTCAGGATTATCTGGCTGGCTCTGATAATGATAGAGTATCCGATCTTCACCAGATGTTTTCCGATCCTGATATACAGGCAATTTTTTGCGCGCGAGGAGGATATGGCTCAGCAAGGTTTCTTAATAAAATCGACTTTGACCTGATACGAAAAAATCCCAAGATAATTGTAGGTTTCAGCGATCTAACAGCTCTTTTGCTCGCAATATATAATAAAAGCGGTTTAATCACAATTCATGGCCCTACCCTATCGTATCTTCCTAAGAACAAAAACTGGGAGCATTTATCAAGGCTTATTGGTATGTTGTATAAACCTCGGATCTCTTTTAAACAGGGAAAAGAAATAAATAAAGGAATTGCGAGAGGTACTCTTTTAGGGGGTAATCTTTCAACCCTTTGCTCTCTTTTAGCCACCCCCTTTTTACCATCCTTTGAAGGTGTAATACTTTTTTTGGAAGAGAAAGGAGAATCTCCCTATAAATTGGATCGAATGCTTACCCAGCTTCTACTTAGTGGCCGTCTAAACCGCTTATCGGCGCTTATTATCGGTCAAATTGAGGATTGCGGGAAAATGGAGATTATCAACAGTATGCTGCAGGAACGACTCGGTAGGCTCACGATCCCGGTGGCAGCAGGTTTGCCTGTTGGACATGGAAATGAAAACATATCTTTACCTCTTGGTCTTCCTGCCGTGCTTGATACAGAAAGAATGCTTCTTAAAATAGAAGAATCATCGGTATCTTAGAGTTTGTTGGGTTAGTGTGTTTGTTGGGTTTATTGTGTTTGTTGGGTTTATTGTGTTAAATGGCAAATGACTAATGGAAAATAAAATGACTGAGATTCTAAAAAGAGGATTGAAGGAAAAGGTTTACCCGGGCGCTGTTCTTTTAATAGCAAGAGAAGAAGATATCGTATTTTTTCACAACATGGGCAATAGAACATTAAGCCCCCGATCCCTCCCCATGGAAAAGGAAACCATATTTGATTTAGCCTCTTTAACTAAACCACTCGCAACCACACTAGCTGCCATGAAACTCGTTGAGGAAAATCTTTTGGATCTCGATGAACCTATTTCATCGCTTATAGACCCATTTCCATGGAGAGACAAAGGTGATATAACACCCCGGCTTCTGTTAAACCACTCTTCGGGGCTACCTGACTGGAAACCATATTATCTTGAAATGAGAAAATTACCAATAAAAGAGAGAAAACCAGCGGTAAGGCGTATGATCATGGAAGAAACCTTAATAGAGAAGCCTAAAACCGTATCGCTATACAGCGATTTGGGATTTATGATCCTGGAGTGGATCATAGAGGTAATTACTGGCAAAGATTTATCATCGTTTCTTGATAATACTTTTTACAAACCCTTGGGGCTAAAACACCTTTATCTTGATCACATAAATAGAGATGCAGTGAATGAAAAAGAGTTATGCGCAGCTACAGAGGATTGCCCGTGGAGAAAGGAAATTATTCAGGGCCATGTCCATGATGAAAATGCCTATGCCCTTGGAGGGTATTCCGGTCATGCCGGGCTCTTTGGAACAGCACAAGATATCTTCACCCTAACCACCGCATTAGTCAACATCTATCATGGTGACAACTCCGGCCTGCTTAAGAGCAAAACCGTCAGAACATTTCTTTCACGGCAGGGTATTATCCCGGGTTCTACCTGGGCCCTTGGATGGGATACACCATCAAAAAATAATTCCAGTTCAGGGAATTGGTTTAGCTCAAACAGTATAGGCCATACCGGATTTACAGGTGCCTCAATATGGATAGATTTAAAAAAAAATATAACAGTAATATTTCTGACAAACCGGATTCATCCAACGAGATCAAATGAAAAGATAAAAGAATTCCGCCCTGAACTTCACAATCTCATTATGAGGAAATTTGGATATGGATTATAATACCCGCATTTTTCCACAAAATGCCCACATTCATTTAATGGGTATCTGCGGTGTAGGCATGTCATCCCTGGCAGGGATGCTTAAGGAGAAGGGCTATACCGTTACAGGCTCCGATCACAATATCTATCCCCCGATAAGTACCTTTTTGGAGAGCCTCTCTATATCCGTTAAAAAGGGTTACTCCCCTCAAAACCTTCATCCCACGCCAGATCTGGTAATCGTAGGAAACGTAATCACCAGGAATAATCCTGAATCAGAAGAATTACTTAGACTCGATATACCGTATCTCTCCATGCCACAGGCCCTAAAAAAATTTGCTATGAATACAAAGAAATCCATTGTCATTGCCGGAACACATGGAAAGACAACGGTATCTGCTTTAACTGCATGGATTTTTGAGCTAGCTGGCCTGAATCCATCATTTATGATAGGAGGTATTGCTAAAAATTTTAACCGTAATTTCAAATTATCCGATGGCCCATACTTCGTAATTGAAGGCGATGAATATGATTCGGCCTTTTTCGACAAGGGACCTAAATTCCTGCACTATAATCCTTACCTGGCTGCTATCACCAGTATCGAGTTTGACCATGCAGACATCTATAAGGGGATCCAGGAGATAAAAAATTCCTTCACAAGGTTTATCGAAATAGTGCCTAAAGAAGGAACATTATGTGTAAACAGTGATGATCCAGTCGTGGTAGATGTGATCAAAGGAGCCCGATGCGCCATTTTGAGCTTTGCAATTCGAGGCGATGCGGACCTCACTGTTGGGGATGTGACATCTCAAAATGGTAAGACCAGGTTCACTATATCCAAAAAAAACAAGGAGTTTGCTAGGATTACCACTGATCTTTTCGGAAACCACAACATATCTAATATCCTTGCTGCAACCGCAATCTCTTCTGTAATAGGAATATCCCATGAAACCATCGTTAGAGCCATCGGGACCTTTAAAGGAGTAAAGCGAAGGCTTGAGGTGCTTGGAGAGTATAAAGGGGTAATGGTGATAGATGATTTCGCGCACCATCCAACTGCAGTGAGCGAAACGATAAAAGCGGTCAAGGGCCATTACGGCAACCGCCGCCTTGTTGCAGTTTTTGAACCACGATCAAATTCAAGCCGAAGGAATATCTTTCAAAATGCTTACGCCGACTCCTTCACCGGCGCTGATTTAGTTATCCTTCCAGAACCTCCAATGATGGATAAAATTCCATTAAATGAAAGGTTTTCTTCTCCCGAACTAATAGCTGACCTAAAAAAGAGAGGTATTGAAGCTCTATACTTTCCAGATAACCAGGCCCTTCTTGATGGACTCCTTGCACATATTAAACCAGGAGATGTAATCCTTGTAATGTCCAATGGGGCCTTTGATAATATTCAAGGGCGCCTTGTCAAACGTTTAAAAGAAAATAAGTAGTTTGTTGGGTTTCTTGAGTTTATCGTGTCTGTTGTGTTAAGATCATATGCAATTAATAATAACCCATTTTATCAATACATATTACTATAATTATGTATCTATGCAAATCGATCCCAACAATTCAATAGGCGTATTTGATTCGGGCGTAGGCGGGCTCACTGTAGTCAGGTCCCTCATAGAACAGCTCCCCTTTGAGAACATCATCTATTTTGGGGACACTGCCAGGGTGCCCTATGGGGTAAAATCGGTTGAAACCATTAACCGGTATGCGATGCAGATTACAGAATTCTTGCTTGACCAAAAGGTTAAACTGCTTATTGTTGCATGTAACACTATGTCAGCTGTCGCCTATCAAAACATAAAAAATCTATCACCTGTTATGGTATTGGATGTTGTTGATGCAGGCGCCCGGAGTGCAGTAGCTGCAACACATAATAAATGTGTCGGTGTGATTGGTACGCCAACAACCATTAACAGTAACGCCTATCAAAAAGCAATAAAAAGCTTTGATCCCGATATCAGGGTCTTCTCTCAAGCGTGCCCCTTATTTGTACCGCTGGTGGAAGAAGGCTGGCTGGATCATCAGGTAACCAGACTCACAGCCCAGGAATACCTTAATGATATAATAGCCCAAAATATTGATACCCTGGTTCTGGGATGCACTCACTATCCCCTGCTAAAACCCCTGCTTCAGGAAATTATGGGTAATAAAATAACTCTGGTAGACTCTGCTCAGGCAATAACAGAAAAAGCAGGTGAATTGCTCAAAAATAATAATCTTCTAAATGGGCAACAAAAATCCCCTGAATACAGCTTTTATGTCACGGATCTACCCATCAGATTTACGAGCATTGGGGAGAGAATTTTAGGAAGAAGCCTTTCCAATATTAACGTTGTCAAATGGTAAAATCATGCATGAGATTACCTCTGAGATAGTCCCCGCTATTGATTTTAAAGGGATTCGATGCATAAAAGATTATAGCGAAATATGCCAGGATTATAGTCCCTATCTCTGTGACGAATCAAAACTTGCCCACAAAGGAGCCCAATACCTTTTTTTCCCAACCAATGAAGGCGAGCTCTCAGCCATCTTTAAAGAAATGTCCAAAAGAAATATTACTGTAACATTATCTGGTGCAAGAACCGGTCTCGTCGGTGGGGCTGTCCCCTATGGAGGGGCAATAGTGTCACTCGAAAGATTTGATAAGATCTTAGGTCTCAGGTATGACAGTCACTCAAAAGAATGGCTTGTGAAGGCTGAATGTGGGGTTACGATACGTGATCTCAATAATTGGGCGATGAAAAAAACCTTTCCCGGCCTTTTGGAAGATGGTTCCGCTGAAACTAAGGCCTTTCTTGAAAAATACAAAGAAACTAAAACCATATACTTTTATCCACCTGACCCAACAGAGATGGGAGCCGCTCTTGGTGGAACGGTTTCTACCAATGCATCTGGCGCCAGAACCTACAGATACGGGGCCACGCGCAACTGGGTGAGGTGGATAAGGGCTATGTTAGCCTCAGGGGAGGTCCTTGAAATACCCCGCGGTAAATACTTCGCAACACCTGCTGGTGAGTTTATTATAATCGATAGCAAGCAAAATGAAACGGCAGTAAAGATTCCAAGCTACAGCATGCCGCTTACGAAAAATGCAGCGGGTATCTTCTCAGCGCCCAATATGGATCTGATTGACCTATTCATAGGCAGTGAAGGTATTTTTGGGGCAATTACAGAGGTTGAAGTAGCACTCCAAAAGTGGAATAATCCTATTTCAATTGTTCAATTCTTACCGTCAGATGATAAGGCGATTGATTTTGTCATTAGACTGCGTAGGGAAAAAAGTATTCGGCCAGAGTTTATTGAGTTTTACAGCTCTCATTCACTTGACCTTCTCAGAAAGAAACAGAAAGAGGACCCTAAAGTAGTAGGAATGCCTCCGATACCGGATTATGCAACATCTGCAGTCTTCTTTGATCTACAGTTCAATCCTGAAAACAAAGATTACGACTACTCTAGACTTGAAGAAATAGCGTATAGATGTGGATCAACGCTCGCAATGTCCTGGGCTGGATACGAACAAAGAGATCTTGAACGATTCAAAAACTTCAGGCATGTCCTTCCTGAGACCGTCAACACTATCATAGCTGAGAGAAAAAAGAAGATAGCAGAGCTTTATAAGCTTGGAACTGACCTCGCTGTTCCAGATCATGCCCTCGAAGAGATCTGGGCATTTTATAGATCCACATTAGAAAATGCAGGCCTTGAATGGGTTGCATTTGGGCATATTGGCAATAATCACATACACATCAACATCATTCCAAGGTCCCTTAAAGAAATGAAAGAAGGCCTTTCTATATACAGAGAATTTGCGAGAAAGGCAGTAGACCTTGGAGGAACAATATCCGCAGAACACGGCGTTGGAAAGATTAAAAAGGAATTTTTTTCCATCATGTTCTCAGATAAGGCACTCAAAGAGATGAAGGCAGTGAAAATTGCACTTGATCCTGGTCTTATGCTAAACCCTGGAAATATGCTGGATATGTAAGGAAATTCGCCACAGATTCACACAGATGAACACAGATAGGTTGAAAAAAATCAGCGGTAATCAGCGTAAACCTGCCCGCCGTCTGGCAGGCGGGTCTGCGGCTGAGTAGTTAATAAAAATGAAGATACTCATTTGTGTAAAACAAGTTCCAGAAATTACGGATGTAACAATAAATCCTGAAACAGGAACCCTTATGAGAGAAGGGGTGGACTCAATATTGAATCCATTCTGTGAATATGCTGTAGAGATGGGCTTAGACCTTAAAAGGCGTTATAGTGATATAGAGACAGTGGCTATCTCTATGGGGCCTCCACAGGCAAGGACAGCGTTGATGAGGTGCCTTGAGATGGGCATTGACAGAGCAATTCTTTTGGCAGATATGAAATTTGCCGGCTCTGATACATGGGCTACCGCGCTTACCCTGGCTGAGACTATAAAGACACTGGAAGGTGACTTTGACCTCATGCTTGTTGGAAAGCAGGCAATCGATGGTGACACTGCCCAGGTAGGACCCGAGCTTTCAGAAATCCTTGGTATCCCTCAAATAATGTATGCAGTTGGAGTTGAACTTATTGGTAATAAAAAAAAGGTCAGGGTAAAAAGAGAGATAGAAACAGGTAATGAAATTGTAGAGGTAAAACTTCCAGGCCTTATTTCTATCAGTAAAGGCGCCATGATACGGAGTGTATCTTCTCT
>QMLT01000060.1 GCA_003646875.1 Deltaproteobacteria bacterium | reverse complement strand
GTATAAAGGTAAATATTTCTACAAACTAAGTTACTGAAAAAGCTTTTTAGAGCAACTATTCAGGTTAATTAGAAGATGTCTTAGAAAGGAGAAAAAAATGAAACATATAGAGGTACAACTTAAGGAGGGACTGGGGACAATTACCCTTAACAGGCCTCCTGTGAATGTTCTTAATATTGAGATGATGGATGAGATAAATGATGTGCTTAAAGGTTGGATAGAAAAGAGGGATCTTAAGGTGGTTCTATTTAATGCAGATGGAAAATGCTTTTCCGCAGGGGTGGATGTTGCGGAACATACGGGTGATTTTGCTCCGAAGATGATAGAGAGCTTCCACGGCATGTTCCGGCTGATGGATCAATTAGGCGCCGTCACTGTGGCTTCTGTCTACGGGTCTTGCTTAGGCGGGGGGTGTGAGCTGGCAGTTTTTTGTGATCTGGTAATTGCCGATGATACAGCAAAATTTGGGCAGCCTGAGATCCAGGTGGGAGTGCTTCCCCCGATTGCCGCCCAGATAATGCCACGGATTATTGGGAGAAAGGCTGCTATGGATTTGATTCTTTCTGGCCGGATTGTC
The DNA here is from genome assembly GCA_003646875.1 of Deltaproteobacteria bacterium. Taxonomy (GTDB): domain Bacteria; phylum Desulfobacterota; class DSM-4660; order Desulfatiglandales; family B25-G16; genus B33-G16. The sequence continues at coordinate 7,700 of QMLT01000060.1, read as the reverse complement.
TCTGCACAGGAGTCAATGGGTATGGGACTCATAAACAAGGTGGTTGCAAAGGGTGATTTATCTCAGGAAACCGATGAATTCATTAAGCCTTATCTATCTCTTAGCGCTGAGGTTATAAGCATTACAAAAAAGACTATAAAAGCTGGTCTGAGAGATGACTTTGAAGCTTCATTAAAGGTTATTGAAGAGATATATTTAAATGAATTAATGAAAACATCCGATGCCCAGGAAGGATTAAAGGCATTTTTGGAGAAAAGGACTCCTGAGTGGAAGAACTGTTAACCAAGGTGAGCTAAAGTTCGTAACAAATATCCAGCGTCAAGTATCCAGTAAGCCATGAAGAAATTTTTTTATTTACTTCTTATTATAAGTATTTTTGGCTGCGCTGGTGGTAAGGAACAGATAAGACTTAGCAGTTATAAAAAACCGGCTATAGTATTGCCAAAAACAATGGATGGCCGTTTACCAAAATCATATTCGGTAAACGGGGTAATATATTATCCTCTTCTGAATGGAGAAGGGCTTGTTCAGGAAGGCATGGCTTCATGGTATGGAAAGGAGTTTCATGGAAAGAAAACTTCCAGTGGCGAGATTTATAATATGTATGGTAAGACTGCCGCGCATAAGATATTACCCTTTGGAACATATGTAAAGGTACAGAATTTAGCGAATCGGAGAGAGGTTATAGTTAGGATTAACGACAGAGGTCCTTTTGTTAAAGGGAGGATTATTGATCTATCGTATGGCGCTGCCAGGCAGATAGGATTGCTTGGCCCTGGAGTAGCAAAAGTACGTCTGGTTGCCTTATCAAGAAAGATTGGACAGATTAAATCAGGAAATGACTATGTGCCACTCGTAGAGGCAGCGGATTTTAGAAAAGGGAAATTTACTATACAGGTTGGCGCCTTTGAAAATAAAGATAATGCACTAAGATTAGTAAATCGCCTTATAGTTATCTTTCGTTATGCTACCATCACAACGTATGTGTCGCCTCAAGAAAAAACTCTTTACAGGGTGAGGGTATCCCTTTCTAATGATTTAACCGGGGCCAATAAAATGGTTGATAAATTGAAATATCTTGGATTTTCTCAAGTATTTATTGTAGCGCTTTAGCCCTTATGATTGATTTTTTTCCGCAGAACACCAGAGGTCCGAAACACAACAACTTTTCTTGCTCGTAACTTCAGGTCTTCTTTGGTCTGAGGATTTCTTCCTTTTCGAGCTCCTTTATCTTTGACAATGAATTTCCCAAAGCCGCTTATGAGGAGGTCTTCTTTTTTTGCAAGTGTTTGCTTGATTATTTCTAACAAACTTTCCACAACCCTTCTTGATTGGTTCTTGCTTAGACCCACCTGATTGTAAATACTATCGATAATCTTTTCTTTGGTTAAGGTCATGCAATATTCCCCCTTAAGTTTCTGTAATTACCCAGGTTTTCAGGTTGAACTTTTTACCTGTGCAGTTACGTATTAATTTGTAAAACCAGGTCCTCCCTCCAGGCCGTAGGCCATATAGACCGGTTGCTGGATGTGCTTTATTATTGAAAGCCAAATTTTTCTTTTAGTTTCTGGCAGACAACATCAGGGACAAGGCCGCTAACAGCTCCCCCATAACTGGCTGCCTCTTTTATTATAGTAGAACTGGTATAGAGCCATTTGTAGTCAGTCATCATGAAAATTGTTTGTATATTTTTATTTAACTTCCTGTTCATTAATGACATTTGAAATTCATACTCAAAATCTGAGAGGGCTCTCATTCCTCTTAAAACTATATTGGTTTTTTTGCTATCTACGTAGTTAACAAGTAAGCCATTAAAGGAGTCAACAAAAACCCTGTCGTAGTTTTTGATTGATTGCTGTATAAGATTAATCCTTTCATCCAATGTAAAAAGGGTATTTTTCATGGGGTTGGAGGCAACGGCAATGGTAATAGAATCAAACATGGTAAGAGCCCTTCTGACGATACTGAGATGACCGTTTGTTATAGGATCAAACGAGCCAGGATATATGGCCATTTTACCCATTTTATCTTTCCTGTTCATTAAAGTAAAAACCTATTACTGTTGAGCCATACGATTTCGTTAATTTTAGCTGAAGGTTATAAAGATCGATTGGAAATAGATCATTGGCATTTTTTGATGATTCAACAATTATCCTGCTATCTTTCGCCAATAGTTTTATATCCAGTAATTTATGAATCGTGGGCCTAATGTATCCCTTTCTATAGGGAGGATCAATAAATACCACATCGAATTGACCGCGCCCAAGATCCTGAACATGGGGCAAACCATTCGGCAATTTCGCTCTTATAATCATTGAAAGCTCTTCATAGCCGCACCTAATGAGGTTATTTTTTATTATAGCAATGGCCCTGTATGAGCTATCTACAAATACAGCTTTCTTGGCGCCTCTGCTTAGGGATTCTATCCCCAAACTACCTGTGCCAGCGAATAGATCTAATACCCTAAGATCAGTTAATGTTTGCCCCAATATGTCAAATATAGCTCCTCTCACTATATCTGAGGTAGGCCTTATAGTAACTCCTTTGAGGTTTGCCAGCCGGCGGCCCTTTATCATTCCGCCAGTTATTCTCATGATGTTTTAAAGTTATTAGTAAGTAACTACCCGGATATCTTGCCACAAAGACACCAAGATTATAGAATTATTCTTTACAATACCCTGAGAAAATTCTGTTATTCAATTTATATTTGTTTGCTCTTTGGGTCTTAGTGCCTTGTGGCTGGATAGTTACGTTATTAGTAGCTAAAATGAGTTAACATAAGTCTAAGGGCGACAATTTTCTGACATTACCCAAATTTTCATAATTCGTTTTTTATACTCTTTTCACTTTTGTCGAGAGAGGAATCAATCATGGGATGAGCTCTCTCTGTAGATCTATGAATGAGATGATAGAGCGTTATTAAAGGACCTGAGATCACATACATAGTAGAGAAAAAAAATAACATCAAAGCTGGCTTATATGCCACGACAGTAAAGAGGAGTATGGTGGCTACCAGAACATTAAAGGGTTTTCTCTTAAAAAGCTCGAGCTCTTTAAAACTAAGATAATCAATTGTGCTGACCATAAGAAATGATAGAGAATAAATAGCGCTTATAATAATAATATGTTTGTTTTCGGTAAGGCCATCTAAGGAATTTATAAAAAGCACAAGGGTAGCAATAAAGATAGCTGCTCCAGGAATAGGTAATCCTTTGAAGTGATCAGATTCAATATTGTTTTTTTGAATGTTGAACCTGGCAAGCCTTAAGGCGCCGCAGATAACATACAGAAAGACAGCCAGCCAGCCAAATCTTCCAAATGACTGCAGAGACCACTTAAAGGCCAGCAATCCAGGAGCCACACCAAATGCCACCAGATCTGATAGAGAATCATATTCGGCGCCAAATTGACTGGTTGTATTGGTAAAGCGAGCAATTTTTCCATCTAATCCATCGAATATAGAAGAGATAAGGATAGCAATGGCTGCTGCATCATATCTTCCCTGGATAGCAGCAATAATGGCATAGAATCCACCAAATAGGCTACAGGAGGTGAATAGGTTTGGAAGAATGTATATTCCTTTTTTGTTTCTCTTTTTTAATCTATTTTTTGTTTTCAGTCTCACTAAGATATCCTATAATTGTCTGACTTGCCTTAACTTTCTCACCTTTTTTAACCTTGATTTCGCAATCAGGCGGAAGGTAGACCTCAAGCCGTGAACCGAACCTGATGAGGCCAAATCTCTGGCCTGTTTCTACATAATCTCCCTTTTTAACCCAACATGCGATCCTTCGAGCAATAAGGCCAGCTATTTGAACAAAGATAATCTTTTTCTTATTATCTGTTTCTAAAGTTACAATATTATGTTCGTTGTAGACAGATGCTTTATCTCTATTAGCTGAAAAAAATTTTCCAGGGTGGTAGGATAATTGGGAGATTTTTCCTTTAATGGGGATCCTGTTAATATGGGAATTAAAGATAGACATGAATATACTTATTTTTATTGCCTTATCTTTTAAACGATAGTCTCCATTATCTAGATTCTCAATTGATAGCACTCTTCCGTCTGCTGGCGCAAAAATTGCCCTTTCTTTATCTACATGTGTCCTCTTTGGATCTCGAAAAAAATAGATACTGAACAAGGTTGCTACCGCGATAGGAATAGCTAATAATTTCCAATTAAGAATGAAAAGTATGGATGTCAATGCTATTCCAATAAGTATAAAGGGAATTCCTTCCCGGGCAAGTGGCAGCTTATTGTTTATTTTTTTGTAGCTCAATTAATCAAATCCCTGTGAAAGTACGTGCGCTTGTTCATTGTAGCATTTAATATACATTTATGTATTTGTCAATATTACATATAAAAAGCGCCTAAAGTTAACAAATAAACTTCTAGCCTCCTAAGCTTTAACTCTTAACTTTAGCTCACTTTCTCTTGTAGGCGAATATCTGCCCCTCTGAGATAAATGGGAACAAGTTCATCTAAATTGTCTGAACCATGTTTTTGAAGTTTTTTTAATCCCAGAATACCCAAAGATGAGGCCTTAAGGTTCCACAAATTTGCCGGCGCTAATATCTGGTTTTCCTCAAATTGTTGTTTTAAGATTGGCCCTTGAGCGCTAAAGTCATTCCCGATAAAAATTGTCTTGTTTTCAATTATTGTACTAAGGTCATTAATTTTTAGACATGTGTCTTCTTTACACCTTAATAAATCGCCATGGGCGCTCCACTTAAATATAGCAGTAAATACCTCCCCTTTCCGTGAAGTTACAAGAGGGCAGATATATTCATTTAAGTAAGGAAGTTGGCTGGCCATGGCTACTAAAGTGTGGATACCAGTTATTGGTATGTTCAGGCATTCAGAGAATCCTTTTGCAACAGATAGACCTATTCTAATCCCGGTAAAGCTTCCTGGCCCCAAGGCAACGATTAATCCATCTATATTTTGAGGCACAAGTCCAACCTTAACAAGCAGGTCATCGATGGAAGGCATTAAATTGCTGAAGTGGCTTGGACTTGAAGGGAGGATATATTCACCTGAAACAATTTCATCCTTCATTACTGCTACACTATACTGTTTGGTTGAGGTATTTATTGAAAGGATATTCAATTTTCAATTATGATTGGTGATGATTCTTGCTAGATCGTTGTAAAAGACGATGACCATTAAAAGAATGAGAAGGAAAAAACCTATTTTCTGAGCCATCTCCCTTTTTTTGATACTTAAAGGTTTCCTTATTACACTTTCTATTAAAAATAAAAGTATTAGACCGCCATCGAGAACTGGTACTGGAAGAAGGTTTAGTATAGCGAGATTAATACTTATAACAGCCATAAAAGGGACGAGATAACTTATATTTTCTCGTGCTATATCTCCTGTTAACTGTCCAATCATGATAGGCCCGCCAAGTGTTTTAAGGGGAATAACCCCTTGAAATAGCTTTACAACTGTCAGGACTGTGAGTTCTGTTAATTCCCAGGTCTTTTTACCACCTTCCATGAGTGATCTAAGGGGACCTAACTGTAATTCCTTGATGTTTCCACTGGCTACAATTCCTATCAGCGCTGATTTAATCTCTTCGCCAAAAATGTTTTTAACAATTTCCTCTTTAGGAGAAACGATAGTTGCAATCCTCTTATTGCCTCTTATGATTACCATGTGCAGGTCCTTGTGAGGACTCTTTTGTATGAATTTTTTTATATCACCCCATTTGTTTATTTTTTTGCCATCAATATATTCGATAATATCACCCTTTAATATTTTTGCCTTATCAGCAGGAGAGTCAGGCCTTACTTGTCCAACCTCGGGGATCATAATAGGGTAACCTGATATGATGTAGATGCCGCTAAAAAGAATGAAGGCTAAGAGGAAGTTAAAGAAAGGGCCGGCTGCCGCAATAGCAATTCTCGTTACTAGAGGCTGTCTGGAAAAGGATCTATGAGCCTCTTCTGGGATTATTTCTTCATCATTTTCTTCACCTAACATCTTAACGTAACCGCCGAGAGGAAAGGCTGAGATGATATATTCAGTTTCTCCCATTTTTTTTCCCATAACTTTAGGACCAAAGCCAAGGGAAAACTTAAGGACCTTTACATTGCATAATTTGGCAATCAGAAAGTGTCCTAACTCGTGGAAAAAGATCAGGACACCAAGCACAATAATAAATGGAATTATATAATATAACACGGTGCTCATAATTTACGATTCGCTCCATATGTTAGCCAGAAGACAAAAGCTTCAAGGATATATTAATATCAAATAGTTGCTGAAATTTCCAGAGTTTATTTTCTCCCCATCTCCCTCAGGATTTCCGTTGCCCGGGATTTAGCCCATTGATCTACTTCAATTGCTTGCTCTATGCTATTTAAGGGAAAGGTTTTGTGTTTCTCCAATGTTTTTTCAATAACTTGAGGAATTTCCAAAAAACCTATTTTTCCTTCCAAAAAGGCCTTAACACCGATTTCATTAGCTGCATTTAATACAGCAGGCATGCTTTCGCCTATTTTTCCTGCAGCAAGGGCTAAGGATAGACATCTAAATCTTTTTTTATCAGGTCTTTCAAAACTTAATGTTTTTATATCTAGCAGGTCTAATGATGGCAGGTCAACCTTGAGATGCCTGGGATAAGAGAGGGCATAGGATATTGGTATTCTCATGTCTGTAGGGGCTAGCTGTGCGATGATAGAGCCATCCATATACTCAACCATGGAATGAATAATACTTTGGGGGTGGAGAAGGATTTCTATTTGATCCATCTCTACATTAAAAAGCCATTTTGCTTCGATTGCCTCCAGTCCCTTATTCATCATAGTTGCTGAATCTATACTTATTTTGCGGCCCATTTTCCATTTTGGATGTTTTAATGCCTCTTTTGGAGTAGCCGTGGACAATTTTTCTATAGGGGAATCTTTGAATGGACCACCAGAGCCCGTTAGGATGATTTTTTTTAGATCCTCTCTGCTGTGTCCCTGGATAGATTGGTATATTGCGCTGTGTTCACTGTCAATAGGAAATATATTTACACCCGACTTTTTTGATTCGTTTATCAGCAAAGATCCCGCCATTACCAATGTTTCTTTATTGGCCAAAGCCACGTCCTTGCCAGCAGTGATAGCGGAAAATGTTGGAAGCAGGCCAGCAGATCCTGTCATTGCTGCTATAGCCAGGTTTACATCTGAAAGGGAGGCAATTTCACTATAGCCTTTGGCACCATAGAGTATTTCTATGTTTGTGTCATTGTTTAATTTGCTTTTTAGCTCATTGGCAAGACGAGAATTAATAACCACTGCAAAAAGTGGTTTAAATTCCTTTATTTGGTTAAGGAGAAGGTCTATGTTTCTTCCTCCACCGAGCGCTATAATCCGGTATCTGTCTGGATTGTTCTTAATAATCTTGAGTGCATTGGTCCCTATAGAACCAGTAGAGCCCAGCAGGCATATATTTTTCAAAGAAAATAGCTCCTTAGGAAGTAGGTTGTCAGTGGTCAGTTGTTTGTTGCAAAGTACAATAGACAACCTTCATTGGGTTAAAGTTAAGTAAAACAAATCCCTCAATCTACAATTCATATCCCGTTTGCTGTCTTCCGATGGACAACAAACATTGACGGTCTCGTAAAAAGTCGAAAAACCCCCCTCCCTCGATGCCTGCCTGTGCGTGTCCGCACGCAGACAGGGGAGAGGGTTGGGGTGAGGGTGCCCCC
>QMLT01000059.1 GCA_003646875.1 Deltaproteobacteria bacterium | reverse complement strand
GGTGGTTAGACTATAATTTTAATCTTGATTCTAAAACCTTTATTATGGGTATTTTGAATATTACCCCTGACTCCTTTTTTGATGGAGGCATGCATTTCCACGAAAATGATGCGGTGAAGCATGGCTTAAGGATGGTCGCCGAGGGCGCTGATATTATTGATGTAGGAGGAGAATCAACAAGACCTTTTTCAGATCCCATCCCCCTTGATGAAGAGTTAAGGAGAGTAATACCTGTTATCAAGACTCTCGCCCAGGAGATAGACATTCCAATTAGCATAGATACATATAAGAGTGAGGTAGCCAGTCAGGCAATAGAGGCCGGCGCCACAATGGTCAACGACATAAGTGCGCTGAAATTTGATCCTGCAATGGGTCAATTGATTGCGGATGCAGGCGTGCCCATTGTTTTGATGCATATGAAAGGAACACCAAAAAATATGCAGATAAACCCTGCCTACAAAGACCTTTTTAGTGAAATAACAGATTTCTTGCGCAAGGCCATAGAACAGGCTATCAGTTCAGGCATAAAAAGAGATGTTATTATCATTGATCCCGGTATTGGCTTTGGTAAATCCTTTGATGATAATCTCAAGATAATAAATAATTTACATACATTTTCTTCTCTTGGACAACCACTTCTGGTTGGCCCCTCTAATAAGGCCTTTATTGGACATGTGCTTGGCCTTTCAGTAGAATCTCGTGAAACTGGCACAATGGCTACTGTTGCTGCTTCTGTGCTGAACGGAGCAAATATTGTTAGGGTACACAATGTTAAGGCCGCCAAAGAGACAGTAACTATGATTGATGCTATAATGAAAGCCGAAACTTAAAATCCTTTGACATAGCTCAGGATGGTGAGCCTGTCGAACCGCTGGAAAATTGTTCCTATGCTACTATGTATCGATGCAGGTAATACAAACATTGTTATTGGTATCTTTCAAGATGATATACTGCGTAATCACTGGCGAATAAGAACAGAAAGAGAAATGACCAGTGATGAATTCACTGTATTAATCAGCAACCTGTTTATTTCAGCACAATTAGAGATACAGAGTATACGCGATGTAATTATCTCTTGCGTTGTGCCACCTCTTCTTAGCTCTCTAAAAGAGTTTTGCTTACTTCATTTTAACCATGAACCAATGATTGTTGGCCCGGATACAAATACGGGGTTGCCCATTAAATATGACAATCCAAAAGAGGTTGGAGCTGACAGGATAGTTAATGCAGTGGCTGCATACCGTAAATACAAAACAGGCCTCATTGTTGTAGACTTTGGCACAGCTACGACCTTTGATTACATATCACCTGAAGGCGCCTATGAGGGGGGAGCAATAGCCCCTGGCATAATCATATCTGCTGAGGCCCTTTTTCAAAAGGCCTCTAAGCTACCTCGAGTTGAGATATTTGACAAACCTAAAACTGTAATCGCCAAGGAAACCATAAGCAGTATAAATTCAGGCCTTGTGTATGGTTATGCTGGTCTTGTTGATGGAATTGTAAATCGCATAAAAAAAGAGATGGGATCTAATCTTACCGTTATTGCAACAGGGGGTCTTGCCCAATTGATAAAATCAGAAGCGGAGAACATCGATTATGTTGAAGAATTCTTGACCCTGGATGGATTGAAAATAATATTTAATCTTAACTCCCATAAATAAGCAGTAACCCTGCCCTTCTGTCGTCACAATTTTATTCCCTCCCGGTATGGATCATTGAAATAGATATCTCATCTAATGAACCTGCGAACCTGTAAACTGTTAAGATTAAAGGTTGTTAATAAATGAGCACGATTTGTAATCTCAATAATCTCCCTAAAAATATTATAAAGCCTGTCGTTACTATAGGAAACTTTGATGGAGTCCATTGGGCACATCAGAAAATTTTTAAAAAGATTATAGAGAGGGCCAGGGATTTACATGGAACATCTGTGGTTATTACATTTGAACCACACCCTGTAAAGGTAATGTTTCCAGAAAAGGCTAAACCACTCATAACGCTTTTAGAACAAAAGGAAGAACTGATAATAAATCAAGGGATCGACTTACTTCTTATAATAGAGTTTACAGCAGAATTTGCTGCTATTTCAGCCAGAGATTTTGTAAAAGATATCTTGGTGGATAAATTAGGGGTTAAAGAGATAGTAGTCGGTTATGATTACGCCTTTGGCCATAACAGACAAGGTAATATAGAAGTCCTGAGAGAAATGGGCTCTCTGTTCAATTTTAATGTCCAGCAAGTTGATCCCGTTTATACAGGGAATGTTTTGGTATCGAGTACCTCAATTAGAAAGCTTATTATGGAAGGAAATGTAGCAGGTGCAAAAAGATTACTTGGAAGGAATTACCAGATAAGAGGAGAGGTTATTAGCGGTAGGAATAGGGGTGGTCCTTTATTAGGCTACCCTACGGCAAACCTAAGATTGACTGATGAGCTAATACCAAAGGAGGGTGTGTATATTGTTTTAACAGATATAGGCGGCAAGACGTATCAAGGATTGACCAACATCGGCTATAATCCGACATTCAGGGATAAAACCTTGTCAGTTGAGACCTATATTTTTGATTTATCTGCCAATATATTAAAGCAAAAGATTAAGGTTAATTTTCTTTCCCGCCTACGGGATGAAATAACTTTTCCGAGCAGCAAAGAGCTTTCCCAACAGATCAATCAAGATGTTAATCAAGCACGAGAATTCTTTCAAAAGAAAAAAGATACACCACTATGAAATGGAAATTCTGGCTGGGTCTTTTAATTAGTGTCGCATTTCTATATATCGCCTTCCATAATGTGGATTTAAGCCTCTTATATTTATCCATTAAATCAACTAATATCCTTTTTTTTATCCCAATTGTCTTATTAACTTTTTCTTTCTATTTTATACGGGCCTTACGATGGTTTCATCTTTTAGAGCCAATAAAAAAAATCGGTCTATTCAGTCTATTTTCATCCACAGTTATAGGTTTTGCCGCAAACTGTGTTCTTCCCGCGCGATTGGGCGAATTGATAAGGGCAAACTACATCGGGAGCATGGAAAATATAAGTAAAAGTTCCTCCTTAGCAACCATTATTATTGAAAGGCTCTTTGATGTCTTTACCATTCTTCTAATGGTATTGTTTGTTATCCTTTTTAATGATTTCCCCTCTGAATGGGAATCAATATCAAAGGGCCTAAAAACAGGAGGATTTTTTCTGTTAGTTCTTTTTATCGCTTCAATCTTTCTGCTTATTGGGCTGAAAAAGAAGACCCAAATCTTTCTCAATATCTTTGGACGTTTTCTTTTCTTTTTACCACATAAAATAAGAAACAGGATTGTTGATATGCTGAAAGGTTTCAGCAATGGTCTTGTCCTTGTTAAAGGCCCGTCTCAACTTTTGGCAGTAATATTTTACTCTCTCACACTCTGGTGTCTTAGCGCATTTCAAGTATATATCCTTTGTTTTTCAATGGGTTTGTCATTGCCTTTTTTGGCCCCCTTTTTTATTCTGATATTACTATGTCTTAGTGTCACATTACCATCGGCGCCTGGATATATCGGCACATTTCACCTGGCATGTCAATATGGATTAATTTTTTATGGTTCCAGCAAGGAAAAGGCATTATCAATTGCCATTCTTCTCCATGCTGCAGGATTTATTCCTATTGTTACTTTAGGTTTACTACTATTGTTGCTTCACCATATCTCATTACGTAACCTTAACAATGAATAAAAATTAACAAGAAAAAGCTCTTGTAATCTATTTATTCAAATGATATAGGATATCTCGGATCTTAAATTTAAAAAAAATGGTAACTGTTCACGTTTCATCCCGATATATCGGGATTGTCCGAAAGGGGAACAATTCCTATGGAGCAACCCACTGCTCAGTCTGGTAATGGATATGTCTATTTAAGCGGTTCATTGCCACTGTTGGCTTATCCGTGAACGGAGAACGGCCAACGGTGAACCCTTACGAGCAATGTAATATTATTCATATAAAACATCGATAGGTAACAAAATTTATCCTGGAGGAACAAAATGCATAGAGAATCCTATAAATTTATAGAGCGCGGATGTATGAAAAGGAGAGATTTTCTGAAAATTTCTGGTATGCTTGGGCTGGGGCTGGCTACATTCCCTGCAGGGTTACGTTCTGCCGAGGCGGTAAAGTTTGATAAAAATCTATACAAGGTCGCAAGATCCATGACAGGCATGGGCACAATAGTGTCCATAACCACTTTCAATCCCTCCAAAGACCACGCAGAGGAATCTATCGCCTTAGCCTTTGAAGAGATAGAAAGACTTACAAAGATAATGAGCCGGTTTGATTCTGATAGCCCTGTATCACTGCTGAACCGTGACGGATTTTGCAATAAAGTCCCTCCTGAGCTTTCCTTTGTTATTAAAAAATCCTTGCAGTATCACCAAATCAGTAATGGCTTTTTTGATATTACTGTGAAACCAGTCTTAGATCTATTGGCTCAATCTTTTAAAGACCAAAAAAAAGTTACCCGAATCAAGGAAAAGATTGCTGAGCTCTTGGAACTTGTTAATGCCGAACTGATTTCTTTACATGGAAATGATATATCCTTTAAAAAGGATGGCATGGGAATTACTCTGGATGGTATTGCGAAAGGCTTTATTGTGGATAAGGCAATTGAGACACTAATCAAACAGGGTATAAAACATGCGCTTATAAACGCAGGGGGAGATATTAGAACAATAGGTGACAAAGGCAATAACAGGCCATGGAAAATAGCCATCGAAGACCCGCTAAAGAAAAAAAATTATCCTGACATAGTCGCTATCACAAACAGGTCTATAGCCACCTCTGGCAATTATGAGGTATTCTTTGACAGGGAAAAAATCTTTCATCACATTATCAACCCCAAAACGGGGTTATCCCCTGTTATTAATGCGAGCGTCTCTGTTCAGGCCCCTACAGCAATAGAAGCTGATGCACTTTCAACCACACTCTTTACCCTTGACCCAGTCCAAGGAATGAGATTAATAAATTCTATTCCTTCCTGTCAGAGCTTAATTATTACGAGAAACCAACAAAAAATCAAATCGAGTGCCTGGCAGAGCATGACTGCGTCATTAAAAAACAACTTTTCTTGATTGGTGCATAATCAGTGAGATAGGGCATGGATGTCAGAAAAGACTATCTTCAATCGCTTTTCTCAGTGTTGGTAGGGTAGATGGATGTATTTTCTTTCTCACCCTTCTACTACATCTACATCATCTTTATAGTAATTTTGGAATTTTGTATATTTTTCCCTAAATGTTAAATTAACCAGGCCAGTAGGGCCATTTCTATGTTTGGCAACAATAAGTTCTGCCTTCCCTCTGTTTTCCTCTGTCCGGTTATATAATTCTTCTCGATAAATAAACAAGATCAGATCCGCATCCTGCTCTATAGCGCCTGACTCCCTCAAATCAGCTAACATCGGTCTCTTATTGGGCCTGTCCTCAACCTTCCTGTTCAACTGCGAAACTGCCAGGACAGGGATATCTAAATCCTTTGCAAGAGCCTTCAATGATCTTGATATATCAGAAATCTCCAACTGTCTTGATTCAGCGGCCTTTTTGCTCTGCATTAATTGGAGGTAATCAATAATAACTAACGATATATTGTCCTTTTTTTTTAACCGTCTGGCCTTTGCCTTTATCTCCAGGGAAGACAAAGCAGACGAATCATCAATATAGATAGGTAACTCTGAAAGTCTATTAGCCGAGTCTGTCAAACGAAGATATTCATCATCCTGCAGAGCACCATTCCTTAATTTCCATGCATCTATCATAGCATCACAGCCCAATAGCCTGATGCCGAGCTGGAGGCTTGACATCTCAAGTGAGAATATTGCCACACCTATTTTATCTATAAGCGCAGCGTTAAGCGCAATATTTAATGCCAATGCTGTTTTACCCATGCTTGGCCTCCCAGCAATAATGATAAAATCAGAGGGTTGAAGACCAGAGGTGAGATTATCAAAATCGGTGAATCCGGTTGAAATGCCTGTTATATTACTGCCGGTAGTGGTTTCTATTTTCTTAAAGCTGTTCTTGACAACTTCATCGAGCTGTAAAAAGTTTTGATCTATATTCCTTTCACCTATCTCAAATATATACTGTTCGGCTGAATCAAGAATGTCTTCGGTATCATTGCCAGGCTGAAAACACACTTCAGATATATAAGAACATTGTCGAATTAGATTTCTTCGTGTAGATAAATCTTTCACAATTTCAGCATGATACATTATTCCAGCAGAAGTTGCTGTTGCCTCTGCCAGAGAGGCTAAATACTCTGTCCCGCCTACCTTATCCAGGGCAGCCTTTTCCTTTAACACCTGGGAAAGGGTTATTATATCTACCGGATCATCCCTATTATACAAGGTAAGCATTCCCTCATATATGAGTGCGTGGGCCTCTTTATAAAAATCTTCGCCGGAGAGTATATCCACAACCTGATTAAGCGCATCATTGTTGATTAATATCCCTCCCACTATAGCCTGTTCAGCCTCCAGATTATGTGGGGGGACCTTATAGGGAGAATAAACTGTATCTTCTTTCTTTTTAGGCATAGCCATCAGATTACGCCTTTTCTTCCTCTTTCTCAACAATGACTTTTAATTTAGCCATAACCTCCGGGTGGAGTTTAATAGCGACTTCAAACTCCCCAAGAGTTCTAATTGCCTCATCCGTAATAATTTTTTTTCTATCTACAATAATACCTTCCCTTTCGAGCTCTTGAGCAATATCTCTGCTTGTGACAGAACCGTAAAGTTTGCCCTCTTCACCAGCCTTACGTATCATCGTTACGGTCATCTGAGAGATCTTTTCCGCGGCTCTTTCTGATTCCTCCTTATCCTTCATATGTCGAGCCGCTATTTTAGCTTTTCTCATCTCCAGAGCCTTTAAATTCGCATTACTGGCCTCAATGGCTGCACCTTTTGGAATGAGATAATTTCTTGCATACCCCCTGGCGACATCTACGATATCGCCTTCAAAACCAAGAGATTCAAGATCTTGTAATAAAATAATTTTCATGCCTTTTCCTGTTCTAATTTTTTTGTAAATATAAAGGTAAGGAACTACAATTTCCGTAAAGAAAGGTGAATAAAGAATAAAAAGGGCTTGGGGAGCTAAATCTTACAGTTCCCTGGATTGCTTCGTCTTTATTTTTGCCGTAGTAAAAGGTAACAGGGCAATATTTCTCGCTCTTTTTATAGCTAAGGCGAGTATTCTTTGATGCTTAGCGCAGTTGCCAGAAATTCTTCGAGGTATGATCTTACCTCTTTCGGTAGTAAAAGCTGCAAGAGTCTTTGAATCTTTGTAGTCGATCTTCAGGCTTGAATCAGCACAAAAGCGACAGATCTTATGCTTAACAAAAACTCTTTTTCTTTCATGATTGAAGGTATCATTATAGGCCATTATTTTTCCTCAACATGCTCATTGTGGCTTTTTTCCATTGTATCTTCTGTTTCCTTCTCCTTACTTACTAAATCCTTCGGATCAATATTTTCATCAATCTTTACGGTAATATATTTTAAGATTCGTTCATCTAATTTCAGATTCCTCTCTAATTCTCTTACCATTTTAGGAAGAGCGCAAAAATCTAATACTACATAGTAGCCTTTATCAAATTGCTTAAGCTCGTAGGCTAATTTTCTTTTTCCCCACTCATTAACCTTTACAATAAAGCCTTTTAGCTTTTTGATGAGATCCGAAAATTTTTCAATTGCCTCTTTTAAAGCGTCATCGTCCAAAGTAGGGTTTACAATATAAATTGTTTCGTAGTGATTCATTGAATAGGATACCTTCCTTTTCTATTTATATGTTGAAATTTGTATTCTTTTCTATCCCTGTCGATAAAGATTGTCAACCCATTTTTTGAAAGTATCTGATAAGAAATAAAAAGCGCCCATAAAAGCGTATTAGCAAAGAAGTGAGCTCAATAAATGATCTCTGCCTTACAAAACCCATATCAAAAATGTCGAAAAAATCGTAATAGCTCAATAAATAGCGGAAGTCCCCTCTCCCTGTCCCTCTCCCGCCAGGGGAGAGGGTAACTTCTCAATAAGTTGGGGTATCTGTCAGGCAATACGGCACAACAAGGCCTACATAAAGCCAGGGAGCAAGGGTATGTCTTTTTTTGCTGCATGCCCTTAATAAATAGGGGGCATCAGCGTGCCCCCATAAATCGGGACACACGTGCAACGTGGATTTTACTATTATGTGACTTGTCGGTTGGTGTCCCGATTTATGGGGGTCGGCCTGTGCATTACTTATAGGGCATGAGACAAAAAAAGACATACCCATGCTCCTTAAATGCAGCATTTTTAAGC
>QMLT01000058.1 GCA_003646875.1 Deltaproteobacteria bacterium | reverse complement strand
CATGCCCTATAAGTAATCCACAGGCAGACCCCCATAAATCGGGACACCAACCGACAAGTCGCATAATAGCAAAATCCACGTTGCACGTGTGTCCCGATTTATGGGGGCACGCTGATGCCCCCTATTTATTAAGGGCATGGAGCAAAAAAAGACATACCTGTATGCTTCCTGACTTTATGTAGGCCTTGTTGTGCCTTATTGCCCGACAGATACCCCAACTTATTGAGAAGTTACGGCTTTGGGCTTGTGACCTTGCCTATTTGGACATCGATTCATACAGTGAAAGGGGACGTGAAAGTTAACGTTCGTGCAGGAATTGCCTGACAACTTGTTATTCCAACCAAAGACTCCATATATTGCAAATACATTTCTAAAACGATAAAAGGTTTAGATAGAGGTATGCAACAACATGAACGTATTCGAAGAATTCAATCATCTGGTAAAGGAGTTAGAAACGGATAAGGTGAGATATGCCCTTGTTGGGGGAGTGGCCATGGCATTCTACACTGAGCCCCGCTTTACCAGGGACATTGACCTATTGATTGATTCTGAAGACTTTGAAAAGACCAAAGGAATTCTGGAAAAGGAAGGGTATTTCCCATCAGCTTCTCCGTGGACATTCAAGCGGGTACCCATAGAGCTTCATCGTTTTTTGAAGGTACTCGACGAAGATGAAATGATCATCAATATACTCATTGCCGAAATCAAGGAAGTCAGAAGAATAATTCGAGACTCTGTTGAAGCCGAATCGGAAGAAGGAAGGATAAAAATAGCGAGCAGGAAAGACCTGATATGGCTTAAAAGAATGCGAGACTCGAAACAGGACCGGGCTGATATAGAGAAGCTTGAAGATGAAAAAGATAAATAGAATACTCAAACAGCTCAGTGACCTTTACGAGTTTAATCGACGGATTAAGGGTTACGCACTGAAGAAACGGGAAGCGGCCAATCGAGTAGCCCGGGGTTTTTCTCCCCCAGCGCCTAAACACCACCGATAAAATGGGTACCTTCGACCCGCACGGGGGCATCCTTCAACAGTGAAAGGTGTTAGGTCCTCCAGAAATATGGCGGGCAGGCATCAGTAATTAATATATTTCATGATTGTGAAAAAGGATGTATCCTTTCCTCAGCTTACAGAACTGTGCAAAGATCCCCAGGGGTGGCTTGAGGAGGCGGAGATAATGTTGATCTGTGCCGTCTTACACTCGAATTTTTAAAAAGAATAAAGATTGGCTTGTCAGACGAGCCCATCTTGAGCTCTTCAGAGGATTGGGATTTGGTGAATATAAGAGAAAGGAATTAGATCTGCGCTTGACTCATTTAAAGAATGTCGCCGAACATAGGTCTTCTCTCCCGAAAACAGAAGACCTAATGAAAGAGCATCAAATGTTCATATCTCCCTGACATCCTCATTTCTATCTCTGCCGTTTCATCTGCTCCCAGTTTTGAGTGGAACCAACGTTAGGGTTAAATCCTGCATCATCGCTGATAATATACTCAGACCCGTTAGTCCAGGCATTATCATATCCGGTTGGAAGATCAATCTTCCAGTCATTTATAGGATCCTTATATGAATCAACGCCCCGGATGGCCTGGCTATAATTATCAAATATCCTGTCATAGGCATCATTGCGCTTCTGGTAGGAATCCATGATCATATCGCCGATCTCCGACTGGGTTTTGCTGATCTGCTGCATGCGATTGAAGATAGCCCTTTGCTGGCGGATTTTGTCGCGGGTAACCGAAGCTGAAAGTTTGATGCAGTTTTCCACCCATACAGGGTTATCCTTACGGGAGTCCATGATGATTTTAAATATCCTTACCTTGGCATTGAGCTCCTTCTCAGGCGTTTTAAAAGAACTGACAATAGGGATCCAGGTGATCCCGGTAGCATATCCTCCGTACATTGTAGGTAGGTAGGCTATAATATAGGTAATTGCCACAGTCGCATCTTCAACGATTTTTTCTCCCCCGCCCTGAAAATATTCCATTTTTAGCCTGCCCGCATCCGCACGAATCTCAAACTGAAATCGAAAGGGGGATATTTGACCAAAGACCCTCATTTGGAACTGTGCCAAATCCCTGCTCTGCTGCGCCAGTTCCGGAAGACTTTGACTCTCGATAACCTTGATACCTGAGACATTTGAGCGGAACCTGGGGATAAAGAAATTTTTTAAAAAGTCAGTAGCACCCATAGGTTGCACTATTTCCATGCCTGCCCGTGAGTAAGATAACTGCAGATTAGAATCCTGAGACCAGAATAACGTAATGTGAGGGAATTGCTCCAGCACGGAGCTGCCATCCGGGCTGGAAATGGTGAATGCAGTGCTGGCCTCGGGTGGGACTTTGTTATAATTCCATAAGACGCCCCCCTTGAAATGCCACCCTTTGGGCACCAGTAAACGAAGTGCTTCATAACCAAAACCCTCACGGTCAATGACGACATGTTTCTTGAAGGCTAACGTCGGTATTTCAGCGGCTGTCACAATTCCAGAAACACAATAGAGCCCCAATAGAAAACTTACAGCCAGGAATATGAGTTTTTTCATAATCATTTTCCTTTCTAAAAAGACTTGTACCGCTTACTGTTTAGAAATAATGCATTATTTCACCAACCAATGTCAACAGTGTAGTTAAATTCATTGCGCATGTTTTCATGACCGCCAGGTTGGCAAGTCTTAAGGTTGTATATCAATCTTCACAATAATGATGGGACTAAGTGCTTGTAAATACTGGTGCGCCCAGGGTGATTCGAACACCCGACCTACGGATTCGTAGTCCGTTACTCTATCCATCTGAGCTATGGGCGCACATAGAAAAATTAGCCCATTTATCTTAATAAGGTAGCTGCCTTACCTTAGCTATTTTCAGCGGAATTGAGATCAATAATTCGGCGAATAATATCTGAGGTGGAAATATTTGGGATAAGAGGTATTCGTTTAACCTCCCCCCCTGTTTTTTTAATGAATTCAGCCCCTATAATTTTATCTTCGGCCCAATCCGCACCTTTTACCAGAACATGAGGTTGGAGATATTTTATGATGGCAAGAGGGTCATCCTCAGGAAAAATAACAACCCCATCAACAAAACAGAGAGCGGCAAGCAATTCCGCCCTTGCTTCCTCGGTCATAAAGGGACGATTATTTCCTTTAATGTTTTTAATAGATCTATCGCTATTTACGCCAACTATCAGGTAATCTCCTAACTTCTTGGCCTCAGAAAGATAACGCGCGTGACCTTGATGAAGGATATCAAAACAGCCATTAGTGAAAACTATTTTTTTGCCTTCACCTTTCGCTTTTTCTACTACCATTTTCATTTCTGATTGGGTTTTTATTTTTGATAGGTATTCTTCCATTCGAGATACCTTTTTACATATCCTTCCACCATTTCGGTCTGATTAACTTGTAATATTTTAGCGTAGGTCTTTAAAAATCCTTTAAGATAGACAAGGGCTGGAAGCTTTTCAAAACGTTCTTCCTCAATACTCTGTAATGTTTCCTGTGGTATATTTGTTTTTTTATATATTTCTTCAAGGCTAATTTCTTTGGTTTTTCTGACCATTTTAATGCTTTTACCGGTTACAGAAATTTGGCTTCCGAAGAGGTCAAGGTTTCTATCAGAAGGTAAGCGCTCATCCTTTACTTCTTGTTGTTTCTGGGTGAGGCTTTCTGCACTTACATCCAGAAGCTTACCTTTGGCTATAGTAGAATCTTCCAGGGATGAAAATCCGATTTCTTGAGGAGAAAGCTCACCTCTTTCAATCAAAAAGTGATCGTATTCTTTTCTGAGCTTGCTGTTAGTCAGAGTTTTGTACGCTTCAGCCAAACGGGAAAGGATGAGCTTCCTTTCCTTTTGTGTAAAAAGAGTGTAGGTGGAAATAGAGTCGGTTGAGTATATACTCATGGCTTGGTCGTAGGCAGATCGAACCTCCCCAAAAGAGGCCTTGGGAGAAATGTCAAGTAAATTGTAATAGTCTTGCTCGGTTAATCTCTTCATAAACTGCCAGATGCTTAAGTAAAAACATTAATCAGTAGGAAAGCCTAATCCTAATTGGTAACGAGGTGATATTTTTTGAGTTATTTCAGTAAGTTCTTTAAATGCCTTAGAATGTGGCAAATAGGCCATGAGGGGTTTTTGCTGGAGCAGGCCTTTCCTGAGTGTATTATCATGACTTATATTTCCCAAGAAATCAATCGGGATACCAAAATATTTCTTGGCCGCGATAGCCATTTTTTGCCCTATAGCTCTGTCTTTCCTTGTGCGCACCTGGTTAACAATTAGTTTGATATCTAAGGTTGAGAGATAGCTTGATATATTATCTCCAAGCCCTGGTTCGATTGTTTCTATCGTTTCCAGGAGATCAAAGAGTGACTCAAATTTGTGCCCATTCCTCTGCCTGATCCCATTGTCTATCAGGGATCTCACCACTTTTTTACTGATTATTTTTCTTAAATAGCGAAAAAGAAGCCCCTTTGTAAAGCGATATGTATTCTCAATAGATGTGGGTTCCGGTGATGTTATAAGGATACCGCAATGGGAAATCAAAAAAAAATCGAGTATGTTAAAGGATGTGCCAGGGCCAAGATCTAATAAGATGTATCTATAATTCAATTTTTTAATATTGTTCAATACCTTTGCCTTTTGTCCGTAGGATAGATTAGCGATCCCTACCATATCTTTAGCCCCTGAAATTAGCTTAAGATTATTTATCCCTGCCTTGGTTATAACACCAGAAATAGCTGATTCTTTGTTGCTAACAAAATCAGATAGGCCTAATTTCGGAGGCTCTAATCCCAAGAAGGTGTGTAGATTAGCCGTTCCTAGATCAGCATCTATGAGAAGAACACTATTACCTCTATCAGCCAAACAGATGCCTATACTTGCGGTAATAAGGCTTTTACCAGTACCCCCTTTTCCACCACCGATTGCAATTATATGATTATTTACTGCTCTTGGTTTATTTATTTGACCTTGTTCAATCATTGGCGATTTTAGGAAAATAAATTATAATTAAGTTAACAGTTGATTTTATGGATTGCAACCTTTTTTGGATGTGGAACAGCGTATCTAATTTATCCTTTCATCCTTCATTCACCAGAGTCCTGGCCATTGTGAGACAAATAACAGTTGTAGCCCCTGATTTTTTCAGGGTTCGTGCGCATTCATTCAAGGTGTACCCGGTTGTAAAGACATCATCAATCAATAGTATCTTTTTCTCCTTGATGGCATCAGGTTTGATGATGGAAAAGGCATCTTTAACATTTTTTCTCCTTTCTTTTTTCTTAAGTCCTGTCTGCGCTTGCGTATATCTGTTCCTGATAAGGGATAGATAATCTAATTGATTCCCAAGGTCTGAGGATAACACCCTGGCCAACAAAAGACTCTGGTTGAAGCCCCTTTCTTTAAGTCTGCGCCTGTGGAGTGGCACAGGAATAATTACAAAATCTTTTAGATTGGGCATGCATTCTTTGGCAAAGGAGGAAAGCAGGTGACCAAGAGAGGAGATTAGGTGAGTTTCCATGTTATATTTGAATCTTTGTATGCATTCAATAAGTGGGCCTGAATAAAGATAAGGGGATCGGAGGAAATCATACCAAGGCCTTTTGCGAAGACAATTTTCACAGAGATGATCTGGTCCTGTTGAGGTTGGGAAAGGCAGACCGCAGATAGTGCACATGGGATGAGAAATAGGGGTAAGGCTATCTAAACAGCCAGAACATAAATGAAATGAGGAGGGATCCCTTTCATCATTAGACAAGAATCGATTACAGATATGGCAGCGTGGGGGATAGATGATGTCAATTAGTTGAGAAAGGAATTTCATTGCTGTGTTATCTTGAATATGATATAATTTACTGAAATATTAGGATTTTTAGAGAATGCCAGTCTTTGCCAACCATATGGAATAGTGTGTCGAAATCTCGAGATCCATTATAAACTATTTTATCTTGATTTAGACATAAAAAAGGCGACCAATCAGAAATTGGTCGCCTTAAGGGGAAAACCCAAGCTATTTTTTTTATAGTTACATCATTCCACCCATTTCACCACCACCGTAGCCACCTCCTCCTGGAGGCATTCCTGGCGCTGGAGGCGTTTCTTTCTTGGGCGCTTCAGCTACCATAGCCTCGGTAGTAATCATAAGGGCGGTGACAGAAGCGGCATTTTGAAGGGCATATCGTGTAACTTTGGTTGGATCAATGATTCCAGCCTTGACGAGATCTTCATATTCACCTGTCTCAGCATTCAAACCAAAGGCATCTTTTCCTTCTTTCACCTTCTCCACCACAACTGATCCCTCTAAGCCTGCATTGTTTGCAATCTGGCGCACCGGGTCTTCCAGGGATCTCGTGACTATATTTACTCCAAGCTGTTCGTCCCCCTCTAATTTTAACTTTGATAAGGCTGGAATGCATCTAATAAGGGCAATACCGCCACCAGGAACGATTCCTTCTTCTACTGCTGCCCTGGTTGCATTGAGGGCGTCCTCAACCCTTGCCTTCTTTTCCTTCATCTCTGTCTCTGTTGCAGCTCCGACATTAATAACGGCAACACCACCAATCAGCTTAGCCAGTCTTTCCTGCAGCTTTTCTCTGTCGTAGTCAGAGGTGGTATCATCTATCTGAGTTCTGATTTGTTTTACTCTTCCTTCCAGATCACTTCTGTTTCCACCGCCATCGACTATAGTTGTATTGTCTTTATCGATATTGACGGTTTTTGCTGTTCCAAGGTCGGTTGTGCTTACATTCTCCAGTTTAAGACCCAGGTCTTCTGAGATCACTCTACCTCCAGTGAGGATAGCAATGTCTTCGAGCATGGCCTTCCGCCTATCTCCAAAGCCAGGCGCCTTAACAGCAGCTATTTTTATTGTGCCTCTCAGTTTGTTAACCACCAGAGTAGCAAGGGCCTCACCCTCTACGTCCTCGGCAATGATTAAGAGAGGTTTTCCCATCTTGGCGATCTGCTCAAGGAGAGGAACCATATCTTTCATATTGCTGATCTTTTTTTCGTGTAGGAGGATGTAGGGCTCTTCTAATGAGGCAGTCATCTTTTCCGCATCTGTTACAAAGTAGGGGGAAAGATAACCTCTGTCAAATTGCATTCCCTCGACAATCTCGAGGGTTGTATCCATGCTCTTTGCCTCCTCAACAGTAATAACCCCTTCTTTGCCAACCTTTGCCATGGCTTCAGCAATAATATTTCCTATAGTATGATCATTGTTTGCCGAGATTGTTCCTACCTGAGCAATTTCTTGCTGCTCTTTTGTTGTTTTGGACATCTTTTTCAGTTCACCTACGGCTACATCTACTGCCTTTTCAATGCCTCTCTTGAGGGCCATAGGATTAACGCCTGCTGTGACAAGCTTTGTGCCTTCACGGTAGATTGATTGGCCCAACAAAGTGGCTGTTGTTGTTCCATCCCCTGCCACATCTGATGTCTTAGAGGCTACCTCTTTGACCATCTGGGCGCCCATGTTTTCAAACTTATTTTCAAGCTCTATCTCTTTAGCCACGGTAACACCGTCCTTGGTAACAGTGGGCGATCCCCAGGACTTCTCTAAGATAACATTTCTTCCCTTTGGGCCAAGGGTTACCTTAACCGCATCAGCCAGTGTGTCTACGCCTTTCAATATTGATTCCCTGGCCTTCGTATCATACATAATTTCCTTTGCTGCCATAATTAAATCCTCCTTGAGATTTTAAAATTAAAAATGATTATTTAACAATAGCAATAATATCTTCTTCTTTCATGATAAGGTGGTCTTCGCCATCTATTTTGATCTCAGTTCCAGCGTATTTGGAAAACAAGACTCTGTCGCCTTCCTTAACATCTAAAGGCACCTTTTTTTCTCCTTCTTCCCCAGCCTTTCCGCTTCCAACAGCAACAACGATTCCTTCTATTGGTTTTTCTTTGGCTGTATCAGGAATTATGATACCCCCTTTGGTTTTTTCTTCCTCTTCAACCCTTTTTACAATTACCCGATCATGCAGTGGCTGAATTTTCATCACTCCTCCTTTTTTTCGTTCGTTTGAAATTAAAGATTCGTATTAAGGATAATGACTAAAATAAAAATGTCAAGCCCCTTGATTTAAAAAATTTTCAGACGGATTAGTTTGAGAATTATTTAAAAATCCTTTGATTTTAGGGACTAATTAGGTAACTTCTCAATAAGTTGGGGAAGCAGCTTAAAAATGCTGCATTAAGGAGCATATAGGTATGTCTTTTTTTGTCTCATGCCCTATAACTGATGCACTGGCAGACCCCCATAAATCGGGACACCAACCGACAAGTCGCATAATAGTAAAATCCACGTTGCATGTGTGTCCCGATTTATGGGGGCACGCTGATGCCCCCTATTTATTAAGGGCAT